>JAZNJK010000154.1:0-6291 GCA_045578005.1 Eubacteriales bacterium
ACGATCCGACTTGGAGTTAACCCATGAGTTATATGAACCTGTGATTTTACCACCTGCAAGTGCGGAGATTGATTGAGGAACTCTATAAAATTCGTCAACTTTACCGAACACTTGAAGTTCATAAATCATAGCGGGAGCATAACGGGTCGCGTGTTTAACTGTTAATCTTACTTGATTTGTTTTATATACTTTATCAAGATTTAATAAAACTGTTGCATTTTTGGAAACCTTATCGTTAGCATCAGCATCGGATACTGTGCCAACCTTTTTCCATTCTCCGTTTTCGCCATTTTCGTCAAATACGAAGATTTCAACATCATATTTTACTGTGCAATCAGAACCGAGGTCCCATGCGTAGTAGTTAGGAATTGTAAATTCAATCGCCGCAACATCAAAAATTGTTGCGAGTTTAAGATTGAACACATCGCCTGTGTAACCTGTGTTATTGGCAAGTGTGTCCGCGCGCCAAAATGTGCCCGGTTTTCCGTCGATTGCGTTTGCAGCGGTTGAAACTCTATAAAGCGATGTAGCCGATGCAGATGCGGTAGATGTTACGCCAACATAAACCTGTCCGTCAACAATTATTTGTCTTATAGGAAGGGTTGCAAATTCAGCAATCTTGTTCGGTTCAAGGTCTCTTAATTCGAGATTACCGCAAACGATACAAGCGCGTTTTTCTTGACCGTATGAATAGTCGGTTTGTTGTCTAACTGTAATCCAAGTCTTTGAATACTCGTGAGTTGAAAGTTTTGGAACAATATCCTTCTTTTCTTCATAAGGACAGCCTTTTCTTGTGCAGTGTGTAAGGGTGTAGCCCTCTTTTTTACAGTTTGCGGGAACGGGGTCGTCAGTCTTCAACTTATGACCGAGTGCCGGCGCAAGTTCAGTTTGTCTTGTGTAACCGCAGGTAACTACTGTGCATCTTTCATAAAGAATAGATGGTGATGTGCAAGTTGCCTCGGTAAGTCCTGCTGACTCCATCATTGGGTGTAGACACGGTGGAATTTCGGTCCATTGAGCATAAAGAACGATGTCCTCATCTACCTTTGTAGTGGACTTTACTTCCTTACCACTCTCGGTCTTCCAACCTTCAAAGGTCCAACCGTCACGAACGGGAGTTGGGAGTTTTCCAATTCTACCGCCCTCTTCGATTTCACGGTCCTCTATCGCAGGTGCGCCCTCGTAACCGAGGTTGAAACTTACGATGTAGACTTCCTTTTCTTCCTCTTCCTCGGATGATGAACTTGTTTCGCTATCATCACCACAAGAAGCGAGAGTGAAAATCATCAAAAAGGCAAGCAAAACTGTCAAAAGCACTAATAATTTCTTTTTCATAATTTGCCTCAATATTTATTCTTCGTTTTGCCAATTTAACCCCCTCATAATAAGGGGGTTAAAACTTATGAATTATTCCTCGTCCTCTGCAACTGCGATTGCAAATTCTCTGAACATTTCCTCACCGTTACGGGTTGTAGGAAGAACGATTTTGATACCCATAAGAGGTTGGTCGTCCATTGTTCTATCGATACAGTAAGCACCCTCTTTTGTTCCGTGCTTGCTCTCGAAGTAACCTGTTGCAACAGGGTCTTCTCTGAAATCGTCCTCTGCTGCATACCAGAAGTATACTTCAAACTTAGAGGAGTTACCGCCGTCACGGTCACCAAGTCCTACAACGCTCATTGCAAGTTGGTCGATTTCGGAAGGTGTATTGAAGATGAACTGAATTGTAAGAGGTCCGCCACCCTTAGGTGCGCAACCCTTACCGTTAGGTCCTGTATCCCACTTGTTATCAGTGAGGTTAGATGGCCATTCAGCCATTCCAGGCCATGCTCCTGCTTCAAGTGTGCAGGTCATTGTTGCATATGATGTAATGTTTTTAAGTGGCTTTGTTTCTTGAACAGGGCAACCTTCTCTATGGCACTTTCTATATCTTGCAAGAGCCATGTAGGTCCAACCGCCGTCGTCAATCTCACCCTCTGCTACCCATTGGTGACCAAGAGCAGGGTTTTGTGACTTGTAAACAGCGTCACTTGTTGAATAGTGACAAACTTCACATTCCATTGTCTTTGTTCCGTCAGCATCACAAGTTGGAGCAGTTGTGGTTGTTACCCATCTGTGTCCTGCTGTGTTGCAGTTGTGAACAGGTTCACTAGGTCCGTCATCTTCGCTTGATGCTGCAACGAACCATGCGTAAAGTGTTGTATCTTCTTCTGGTTTCCAAGAAGTCTTTACCTTTGAAAGTCCTTCAAGAGCGCTTGGGTCTTCCATAAGCAATTCAAAGTCTTCTTCAACAAACCAACCCTTGAAGGTGTAGCCGGAGAGTGTAGCCTTTGGAAGTGTGCCAATTTTCTTGCCTACTTCTACTTCTTTTTCGTCTTCATCGCAATCTGCATCGAACTCCGAGTAGTCAAATGTGATAACTACTGTCTCGGGTCCGGTTGGCTCTTCATCACCGCAAGAAACTGCGCCGAAAAGCATCGAGAATGCGAGAACAAGACACATCAAAATTTTAAGTGTGTTTTTCATTTCTGAACTCCTTATTTCTTCGTCCGTCAATGCGGACTTTTATTTTGCTATATTATTATACAACTTTATCGCCCAAAAGTCAAGCAAAGTGACGCACCGAGCGATTTTTTCGTAGAGTTGCACAAATTTCAGCCATTTTTCGTTTGGCAAAAATTCGACTTTTTGTGCATTTTGTTCAACTGTTCAAGTGATGTTCACAATTAATTCATTAAATTCGGCATTGCGTTTTATTACGCTTTATAACCCGCCTCGTTTATCGCCGATTTGAGAATTGCCACATCGCAACCATCGTCAAGGACTACTGTAACAATGCCTTTTTTATGGTTTGGAGTTGCCTTTTTTACTCCGTCGATTTTTTCGAGAACTTCCTTTACTCTTGCTTCACAGTGCGGACACATCATTCCGCTGACTTTAATCACTGCTGTCATTTCTTTCTCCTCTTCATTATTTGAATTTATTTTAACACCGTTTGATGCTTGAACCGATTTAAAAAAGTTTAGCCGTAGGGCATTGGTGACAACGCAAACGCTTGACAAACTCATCGCAAGTGCGCCTATCATTGGATTTAATGTAAGTCCGAGGGGGGCAAGTGCGCCAGAGGCAATCGGAATTGCAATTACATTGTAGAAAAATGCCCAAAACAGGTTTTGGCGAATGTTTTTAAGCGATGCTTGACCGAGTTTTATCGCATTACATAGGTCGAGTAGGTCGTTTTTGACGATAACGACCTCGGCTGTGTCTATTGCTACATCAGTTCCCACCCCTACTGCGATACCGACATCAGCGCTTGCAAGTGCAGGGGCATCATTTACTCCGTCACCGACCATTGCGCAAATGCCCTGTTTTCGCAATTTTTGGACAATTTCTTCCTTTTCGTTTGGCATAACGCCTGCATAGACTTCATCAATACCGACCTTTTGGGCAATCGTGCCCACGGTGTTCTGGTTGTCGCCCGATATCATAACCGTGCGTATTCCGTGTTCGTGTAGCCACTTAACCGCCTCGGCACTTGTCGATTTGATTGTATCTGAAACGGCTATTATGCCGACAAATTCACCGTTTCGGGAAAAGAACAACGGTGTTGCTCCGCCCTTGGCGATTTCCTTTGATTTTTCCACAAAATCCTCGGGAATGTGTGTGTAATTCGATATAAAATCGTCCTTTCCGCCCACAATTTGCACTCCGTCAACGATAGATGAAACTCCGCTTCCCGCAAGGGATTTGAAATCGCATGAGTCGTGCGGTAAAAGTCCGACTTCTTCTCCCTTTTTGACAATCGCTTTTGCAAGGGGGTGTTCGCTCTTAAATTCGACATCGAGGGCGAGTGATAAAAGTTCATTTTGCGACATTTCCCCAAAGGGAATTATCTCTTGGACCGTCATTTCTCCGCTTGTCACCGTTCCCGTTTTATCGAGGGCGACAATTTTCACTTTGCCTGACTGTTCAAGTGCTTGTGCGGTTTTGAACAAAACTCCGTTTTTAGCACCGACTCCGCTACCTACCATTATCGCAACGGGAGTCGCAAGACCGAGCGCACAAGGGCAACTTATGACAAGCACACTTATTCCTCTGCCTATTGCATAAGCGCTATCTTGTCCGAGGGCAAACCATATTACCGTCACTAAAACGGCTATTGATATTATTGTAGGAACGAAAATTCCCGACACTTTATCGGCTATTTTCGCTATCGGCGCTTTGGTTGCGGTGGCATCGGTGACCGTTTTTATTATTTTGGCAATGACTGTATCGTTTCCTACCCTTTGCGCCGAGCAAGTCAAAAATCCGTTTTTATTTACCGTTGATGCGTGGACGGTGTCGCCTTTTTTCTTATCGACGGGAACACTCTCGCCCGTTAGCGAGGACTCGTCAACACTTGCCTCTCCGTCTATTACAAGTGCATCGGCAGGGACACTTTCTCCGTTTTTGACAATGAATATATCGCCTACATTAAGGTCGCTTGCCTTGATTTGAACTTCCTTGCCGTCTTTTAGGATGGTTGCGTATTTGGGGCTTAAATCCATAAGGGATTTGAGTGCAGAGGTCGTTTTACCCTTTGCCCTCGCCTCTAAAATTTTGCCGACTGTGATAAGTGTTACTATCATTGCCGAGGACTCAAAATAAAGTTCGTGCAACAGGTGTGCGGGGGCTTTTGAGCCTATCATAGTTACAAGGACATAGACACTATATGCAAACGACACGCCCGAGCCGAGTGCGACAAGTGTGTCCATATTCGGTGAACGGTTTATCACCGCACGAATGCCGTTTATGAAGAATTTTCCGTTTATAACCATAACCGCAAGGGCAAGTGCCATTTCGACAAGTGCTATTGCAATCGGACTCTTTGCAAGTGGGCTTGGCAAGTAAAATCCCCACATAACATAGCCCATTGATAGATACATAAGCACGGCAAGAAACCCTACCGACAGGTAAAAGCGCCTTTTAAGAAGTGGTGTTTCTTTATCGCAAAAGTGCGCTGATGTGTCCGTAATTTGAAGATTTTCGTCTATTTTTGTAGCGCCATATCCCGCTTTACGAACTTCGTTTATTATATCGCCAGAAAGTGCCTCTCCCTCAACTGTCATCGAGTGTGTAAGAAGACTGACGGAGCATTTATCGACACCGTCAAGTGCGCTAACCGCCTTTTCAACCCTCGAAACACAGGCGGAGCAAGTCATTCCCGTTATTTCGTATTTTTCCATTTTCCTTCTCTTTTCGTTTGTTTGTGCTTGTTCTATATATATTTTATCATTTTTTCTTAAAAAAGTCAATAAATGAATTTTAACAAGGGCAAAACGGAGTAAAAAACGCACGAAACTTTCGCTCCGTGCGTTCAATTTTAAAAGAAACTTGTTATAAAAATTTCAAGACCGATGAAAATGAGGATTGCACCACCGAAAATTGATGCCTTGCCCGAAAACTTTTCGCCAACTTTATTGCCGATTTTAACACCTGCTATGCAAATTGCAAATGTTACGAGTGCGATAATAAGTGCGTTTACAAGTGCGGGGACGAATGTATAATTTGAAATGGTAAATCCTACCGAAAGAGCGTCTATTGAGGTGGCAATTCCTTGTGCGATAAGAAGGCTTAACGAAAGGGGTTTTGCCTCGCCCTCGTCACCCTCACCTTTTATTCCCTCATAAAGCATTTTTCCGCCTATGAACGAAAGGAGCGCAAGAGCAATCCACGGAATGAACTTCTCAAATGACTTAAACTGCTCGACAAGTGTATGAACAAGCACCCAACCTATCATCGGCATAAGTGCCTGAAAGAGTGCGAACATTCCCGAAATTCCGAGTGCTTTGCGCAGTTTCATACTCGGCTCGTGAAGTCCGTTTGCAAGGGATACGGAAAATGCGTCCATAGCAAGACCGATACCAAGCAAAATCGCAAGGGAAAAGAATGAGAAATCAAACATTATTTTTTGCTATCCTTTGAATACATATAATAGAGTTCGTGTGCGTAGTCTTTTACCTCGTGCACAACAGTTGGCGGTGAAATAACGCGTAGGCGGTTACCGAATGAGCAACACCAAGCGATGAATGTGGGGCTAACTTGAACATCTGCCTCGAACACAACACTATCGCCCTTATCGACCATTTTGATTTCACCGAATTTATCGAAAATTACATCAATAAGGCTTGAATCCGCTTCCATTTTGACCGTTTTGCGCTCACCTGTGAACATTGAAAAGACTTGCTTTTTGTGGCTTTGAATGTCAAATCCCTTTACTTCATCGCAAGGGGTAAAGTCGGATCGTAGCCA
>JAZNJK010000155.1:0-16429 GCA_045578005.1 Eubacteriales bacterium
ACGACATGGCTACGATCCGACTTCACCCGTCTTCCCGAGGAATACCGCGACCTCGGCTAAGGCGTCAAGTAGCGGTGAACATGCATCGGCAGTTACGCTTGAACCGATCATGCAAAAAAGCGTTACTAACCCAAAGAGCCCGTTAATCGGCGCTTTGGCGAGGGAATGTCAAAAGGTTAACTGTCCACGAAGAAAGTTGCATTAACGAGTTTTCGGACGCGGGTTCGACTCCCGCCAGATCCACCAACACAAAAACGAGGTTGAAAAACCTCGTTTTTTATTCTAACAAACCGCGAGAGTCGAACCCCAGCCGTTAAAAAATCATTCGGGAAATGATTTTAGGCGATGACCGAAGAATTTTTCAAGGCACAAATCTGTTACTATTACTAATGAAAAACCACATAAAAAATTTCTCTTGACAATGCAATGTTCATATGATAAAATAAAAATGTTGATACGCTTTTGCGTTAATTTTAAAAAAACGGGGATTTTTTATGGAGGGGAATAGCTCATTTTTTTACGAGCTTAAAAAAGAAATAAAGCACAGTGGCGAAAATGAAAAATATCATTTGAATCGCCTGCTTAACGACCTCGAAGGAAAAATTGCAATGGAGTTAGTATCCGCTGTTGCCATAAAGGTAAAGGTGGAAATCATGAAAAAAGTCAAAGCGATGGACTTTGAAGAAAAAGAAAGCGCAACAACAATCGAATATGAAATGCCACTTACATCATTTGGCGGATACCTTTTTGATTTAACTATATCACAGGACGATTCCGTAAGTGACGAATACCATTTTTGTGACAAAGTTTTCGCAAACGAACAGGACCTTCGTGAAAATTCACTTGATACAAGAAGCGGAATGGTTTCACTCGATAAATACAATGATGTTATAAATGACATTCGTAAAAGAGCATCAAAATTAGGTAATAATGCACTTGGACAAACAAATTATCATAGATATTTTGATGTTTCACCTCTCGGTTACAAACATTTAAAAATAACGCTTCGAAACTTGACCTCTTTAAATGTTGAAACCAAAAAGACGAATTGGCTATTTACTACAACCAGGGCTTTTTTAAGTCCCCTTATGAAGAAATTTCTTACCGAATTGAGAGAAATTCTTAAAAAAGACGGTATAATTTTGAAAAATTATCATTTTGTTCCGTTTGATAGTAAATTCAAATCGCTTACATTTGAAACATTTGATGAGCGTCATCGCGTTCCAACAGTAAGCATAAACGGTTGGCAAGGTTGGTTATATAGCGAAAATTCGCGCGGAAAGAAAGCGGGACAATCCCTTCTTTTTGAAGTTGAAATCTAATAAATAATAAAAATCAAAAGGACAGTTTTAAACTGTCCTTTTTTGTTCTTAATTTTCTTTCTTTTCGGGAACGAGATAAGCCTGAGATTCAAGTGCCGATGTAAATGCACTTACCGAGTTGAAATCAACTGTGTAAAGAGAAACGTCCCCACGAGTAACAGTATTCGTAATGGGCGCACCGTCAACTCCTGTATAATCCTTTTGAATTAATTCAAATTCATCTCCGCAAATTACATAGAACGCAATAACAAGATCAAGGTCTTTAAGTTCATTCGATGTAAATCCTTCAACAGAGAATCCTACATTTGAATACTCATCAGATGTAGTGTCCGCCTGTAAAGAACCTTTTTGCGCATTGAGTTTCATATTTTCATCAAATATCGTTTCGCCAAGATAAATAGGATTGAACATCAAAATTCCAAATTCAAGCGCATTTTCGCTCAAACTGTTGTAAGTTTTTAGTGCGGTTGTATCAACAGCAAATCCACCGGCAACCCCCGAGGAACTGTTTGCATATCCACTTGCACTGAATATAGGATCAAGCACTCCGCTAATATCAACAAAATCACAAAGTAAGCAAGGATTTCCTTGAACGCCATTACAGGTAAATCCGTCAGGATAAGAAGCGGTAAGCGTTTCTTTGTCAATGTTGTGACTTGCACCGTAGTAAGCACCATTTACGGTAAATACAGGAACAGTAGCATTTTCGCAAGTGCCTTTTGAACCGCTAACCCATGCGTTGTATTCCGTAGGAATAGAAATCGTTGTTGATCCAGATACCGAGAGAATAATGTTTTCGCCATTCATCATAAATGCATCAATAATTCCACCGTTTCCGTGCTTGAATAGAACAGAGTGAGATGCATTAGTAACGCTAAATTTGTTAAACTGTCTTGTATATGAACCATCACTATTTTTGTTTACAATATTGCTTTCATCAATCTCGCAAGTATAGTAGCCGTCGCTATTCTTAACAAATTCGCCGAAAGTGTCGGGAGTGACCAATTTGTTTGAATGTATAGCATCAGACATCATGTAAAGTTTAGGACTGCCACTGCGAGTTCCAATTCCACCAACCGAACCTCTTGTTTCGTTGTTGTGACCATTTCCTACATAGTTGTCATAAATGCTTCCACCATAAATTTTAGCGGTGTTTGCAGTAATAAATCCAACGCTTTGAGGATCATTTGCATTAGTGTATGAACCGTGAGGGCTTGGTTGATAGTTTCCGTAAATGCTACCGCCAAACATATTGAAATTAGAGGTTGTAACACCCGCCCAAATACCTGTGCAAACATTTCCGAAAATTTCACCGCCGAACATATTAAGAGTAGTAGCCTCTATAAATTCCTCGTAAGATTTATTTCCGAAAATTTTAACTCTATCATAAATATTAAGAGTGGTGCATTTAATGTAACTTGTATCACCGCTGACAATGGTGGCATTTAAATTTGTGACATTAGTTCCTGGTAGAAAATTGATTTCTTTTAGTGTTACCGAGTAAAACAAACGACCGCTTGCAACACTTAAATCAAATGTCAATGTGCTACTTTCATCAGCAGAGCCGAGCGACCAAGTTGTAGTCGATAGATTTTTAACTGTCAAACCATACGAGTTGCACCACATATTTGAATTTGGTTTGAAAATATTATTACCGTTTTTTGAAAGCACTGTAACATGTTTTTCTGTCGCCGAGTTGTTAGCCCCTGCCGACCATACAATCCCATCACCATCAAGAATGTAAGTTATACTTTTGCCAAAGTCAAAAGTAGCGCTAATGCTTGATTTTATGATAATAGTATCACCATCAACCGCAGACTCATATGCCGATTTAAACGACTCACTGTCCGATACGGTGTATTCGGTAGCACTTGAAACTATCGAAAAAACTAAAACAAAAATCATAGCAAAAAGAGAGAATAATAAAAATCGAATGCGTTTCATAAAAACCTCTTTTAATATAAAAATTTAAAATAATTTTATCATATAAGTCGAAATTTGTCAATAGAATATATTAAGGAGTGTTAAATAAGACAAAACTCTTTTTAAAATTGCTTTTTCTAACCGAAAAAATGAATAAAAAACACCTAAAAAATAAATTTTTTCATTTTTTCGAAAAAATTTCCAAAAAACTGTCACAATTTCGAAAAAATTTGCTTGTAATGTATAAAGGAACTCGAAAATAACGGATAATTAATCCACAATTTGGATTAATTGCTCGAAATTTGATAAAAATCGCTTAAAAAGCAAAATAAGATGGCTAAAAGCATAGTTCGTTAAAAAAATCGAAAAAGAGAAACTTATAATAGTAGTTAGGAAAAAGCGAAACGAAGGAGAGAAAAATGAAAGTGATTGACGAAACTGAAAGAGAAGAATACGGAAACTTTATTCTTCGCAACGAAAAATTTTTTAATAGAGAGGCAAGTCGCTACCTCTTTAATAAAGACTTTGTTGAGGATTGCGTTCACGATGCGGTTGTATCTGTTGCTGATTGCTATGAAAACTTTAAAATTTTGAAAGAGGAAGTAGATAAAATAAAGTATTTCAACACAGTGATAAAACACCGAGCAATAAAATATAATGCCGAATATGGCGGATATGAAAACAAAGCATCTCTTAATTTGGAAGACTTCGCGGAAATTATAGCGGATAATTCGCAAATCGACCCTTGTGATATAATGATACAAAACGAAATGGTCGAGGAATTAAACGCAATAGTGCGTGAAATGAGAGATGTTTACAGTGCCCCACTGCTATTAAGAGGCGAACTTCGTATGAGTTATAAGGAAATAGCCGAATCGCTGAACATAAGCGAGGAAACTGCCCGTAAAAGATACGAAAGAGCAAGAAAACGATTGATAAAGGAAGGAGGAAAACGCCTGCTTAAACTTCTCGCCCCTTAAAAAAGATTGAAGTATATAAATTGTTTTTGTGCGGTAGCAAAAATAATAATGAAAAGATAGAATTGATAAACGAAAAACCTTCAATCAAAAAGAAATACATAGGCCTTAAAACCGTATTGTGAACAAACTTTATCGTTTAGTAGGCAAATCCATTGATCTTGGTCAATGGATTTTTGTGTTAGTATTGATTTTTTGTATTTTGTGTGCTAAAATAAACGCATTAGACTAAAATTAGTAATTGAAAGGAAGGGACAAATGAAAAAATATAAGAATCATTTCATAAATTTAATTTGCCCCGCATTTGTTTTTGGCACTGTAACGGGAATTTTAACCGCGATAGTCGTAACACTTTACAAATTTTGCGCAATGCGTATAATAGATATCTCCGAGAGGGGATATGAACTTTTAAATGAGCGTCCGTATCTAATACCGATAGCCTTGATTGCACTTTTTGTAGTCGCTGTTGGATACGCAATTTGTTATAAAAAATGGCCAAAAATCCGTGGCGGTGGAATTCCAATGTCAATAGGCGTATTAAGAGGAATTATTACTCTTAAATGGTTAAGAAACCTTCTTGGCACATTCTTCTTGTCACTCGGCACATTTTTGATTGGTGTTCCACTCGGTAACGAAGGACCGTCAGTCCAAATGGGAACTGCCATTGGTCGAGGTTGTATTCTTCCGTTTTCTAAAAAGCATAGGGCATGGGATAGATATTCTATGACAGGCGGTGCGTGTGCGGGATTTTCAACGGCAACAGGCGCTCCGATTTCGGGAATAATGTTCGCAATAGAAGAGGCGCATCAAAGAATTTCCCCAATGATAATCATCGTTTCGTGCTTTTCCGTATTTTCGGCACGAATAACAACCGAATTCATTGCCCCCGTTATGGGAGTTAGTATCGACCTGTTTCCCGAACTCAACATAGTCCACCTAACAGTTAAGGAAATTTGGATTCCTTTAATAGTAGGAATAGCGATGGGACTTTTTGCAGTTTTGTTCTTAAAACTCTATAAGTTGATAAATACACTTATCAATAAAAAACTCAAAAAGATTGCTCGTCAATACAAAATATTTGCCGTTTTTACACTCACACTCGTTCTTGGGCTTGTGTCCTATTCCTTCATTTCAACAGGACACCACCTTATTCTCGATCTCTTTGAGGGTAATAGCGCAATATATATGCTCGTTCTTATTCTAATCGCAAGATCGGTGCTTATGCTTTGTGCAAATTCAAGCGGTATAACAGGCGGAATTTTCCTACCAATTCTTTCCCTTGGCGCACTTATTTCTTCCTTGCTTGGTAGAATGATACAGGAAACACTTGGTCTTGACCACGATTATTATGTTGTGATTTTGATTTTTGGAATAACTGCGTGTATTTCGAGTATGATGAAAACACCGCTTACTGCCATATTTTTCGCAGTAGAGGCGCTTTCGTGCTATAACAATATAATCTATGTTATCGCCGTTTCCGCAATAGCCTTTGTTATTACCGAGGTATTTGAGGCAAAATCAATCCCCGATACCGTTCTTGACGCAAGAGTAGAGGAGCAAAACGAGGGCAAGGAAAAGAAAGTTATTGACACCTTTGTAACCGTTCAAAAAGATGCTTTTGCCATAGACAAACAAATAAGAGATATCTTTTGGCCAAGCAACCTGTTCGTGCTATCCTTAAAACACGATGAAACCAAAAAGGCAGAGGTTGACGAACACGGTGGAAAGGAAATTAGAGAGGGCGATATTTTACATGTTCGATATTCAACCTATGATGAAAGTGCTACAAGAGAAGAACTTTTTGCAATAGTCGGTGAGCAGTCAATTGACGAAACTGAAACGGACATAATATGATTGAAAAATCAAAGGGCAACGCTTGAAGAAAGTCGCTTCAAAAATTGCCCTTTATTTTTTTAATTCTAATACTTGACAATATAATATTCTTATGTTAAAATATTATACAGTATAAATCGGTAAAAATTTTTAGAAAAATTTGAATTTAGGTATTGACAACTTAAAAGTGTTGTGGTAATATATACAAGATAATTTTGTAGCAAAGGAGGATTCGATAATGAAAACTGTATTTTCCGGTGCTACTATTTTTAAAAATGGAAGATTTGAACAGGGTGGTGAGATTAGCGCTCATTCCACTTCTTTTGACAGTCTTTTTATCGACTCAACTCAATATTTTATATTTCCCGGTTTTGCTGATTTGCATGTGCATTTTAGAGAGCCGGGTTTTTCTTATAAGGAAACTATCGTAACAGGTAGCAATTCGGCAAAGAGTGCAGGATATACAACCGTTTGCACAATGCCAAACTTGAACCCCGTTCCTGATAGCCTTGAAAATCTTCAAATCCAACTCGACCTAATAAAGAATGGTGCTGACATTCGTGTCCTTCCGTTCGGTAGCATTACAAAAGGCGAGGGCGGTAAGGCTCTTTCTAATATGGAAGAAATTGCTCCTTTCGTTTGCGGTTACTCGGATGATGGTCGCGGAGTTGATGATAGCGGACTTATGACCGAGGCTATGCAACGGGCTAAGGCGCTTAATAAACTCATTTCGGCACACTGCGAGGACGGCACACAAATAAAGGATTCACCCGAGGCTGAATGGAAACAAATTGAGAGAGATATAAAACTTGTTGATGATATAGGTTGCAAATATCATGTTTGCCATATATCAACAAAAGAAAGTGTTGCGCTTATAAGAGAGGCAAAAAAGAGTGGTGTAAATATCACCTGTGAAACAGCCCCGCACTACCTAACACTTTCGCAAAAAGATGTTAAAGATGATGGCGGATTTCGTATGAATCCCCCACTTAGAGAGGAAGAAGATAGACTTGCTCTTGTCGAGGGAATTTGTGACGGAACAATCGATATGATTGCAACCGACCATGCACCTCACTCCACCGAGGAAAAGAGTAAGGGACTAAAAAGCCTTAACGGAATTGTCGGACTTGAAACCGCATTTCCAATCCTCTACACTAAATTAGTAAAAGAGGGAATTATCCCACTTGAAAAACTCATAGAATTAATGGCTAAAAATCCGTATGATAGACTTGGAATTGAGCCAAACGGATGGACGCTTTATTCACTCGATGAGCAATATATAATCGACCCGACTTCGTTCAACACAATGGGACGCTCAACTCCCTATGGCGGAGTAAAGGTCAACGGAAAATGCCTTGCAACCGTATGTGATGGAAGGCTCGTTTACATTGATAAAAAATTAGTAAGATAAAAAAGGAGAGATAAAAATGGCAAAGAGAACAGACATCAAAAGAGTAATGATTATCGGTTCAGGACCTATCGTAATCGGTCAAGCAGCCGAGTTTGACTATGCAGGCACACAGGCTTGTTTAGCACTTAAAGAAGAGGGATATGAGGTTATCCTTGTAAACTCAAACCCTGCTACCATTATGACCGATACTGTAATTGCGGACAAGGTTTATATGGAGCCACTCACACTTGAATATGTAGCAAAAATTATCAGACACGAGCGTCCTGATGCAATCGTTCCCGGTATCGGTGGACAAACAGGACTAAACCTCGCTATGCAACTTGAAAAGAAAGGTATCTTGAAAGAGAGCGGAGTTCAACTTCTCGGAACAAGTAGCCGTTCAATTGAAAGAGCAGAGGATAGAGAACTCTTCAAGGAACTTTGTGAGTCAATTGGTGAGCCTGTTATCCCTTCTGAAATTGCCAACAATATGGAAGAGGCAATGAAGGCTATTGAAAAAATCGGTTTCCCTGTTGTTCTTCGTCCCGCATTCACCCTCGGTGGAACAGGCGGAGGATTTGCATACAATATGGATGAGTATGTTGAACTTGCACAAGGTGCGCTTGATGCGTCCCCTGTTCATCAAGTTCTCGTTGAAAAGAGTGTTCGCGGATTTAAGGAAATCGAATTTGAGGTTATGCGCGATGGTGAGGATAACGCAATCACCATTTGCGGAATGGAAAATATCGACCCTGTTGGAGTTCATACAGGAGACTCAATTGTTGTAGCCCCAATTATGACTCTTAACGACCACGACCTTAAAATGCTTAACGATAGCGCAATCAAACTCATTCGTGAACTTAAAATTGAAGGCGGATGTAATGTTCAGTTCGCACTCAATCCAACAACAAGCGAATATTATCTTATCGAGGTAAACCCAAGAGTTTCTCGTTCAAGCGCACTTGCATCAAAAGCAAGTGGATATCCTATCGCAAGAGTTACTGCAAAGGTTGCTCTTGGTATGACTCTTGACGAAATTGAAGTTGCAGGAACAAAGGCATCATTTGAGCCAAGCCTTGACTATGTAGTTGCAAAGTTCCCACGTTTCCCGTTCGATAAGTTTACCACCGTTCCTAATAAACTTGGAACACAAATGAAGGCAACAGGCGAATGTATGGGCATCGGTTCAACTCTTGAAGAGTGTATGCTTAAATCCGTTCGTTCTCTTGAAATCGGTGTATGCCACTTCTATATGCCTAAGTTCGATGAAATGAGCGACGAGGCGCTTTACGAGTATATCGACGAATTCCACGACGATAACATTTTCGCAATCGCACAACTCCTTCGTCATGGCGCAACAATAGAAAAACTTCACGAGATAACAAAGATTACCGCATTCTTCCTTGAAGCAGTTAAACATATCGTTGATATGGAAAAGAAACTTTCTGATAATGTAAAAGATGTTTCAGTTCTTGCCGAGGCAAAGAAAATGGGATTTAGCGATAAGTTCATTGCAAAACTTTGGAATGATACTGAACTTAATGTGTATAACTTCCGTCACGAAAACGGCATTGTTCCTGTATTCAAGATGGTTGACACTGCCCATGTTGGTGCATATATCCCGTATTTCTATTCATCACACCACGACGAAAACAAGTCAATTCATACCGATAGAAAGAAAATCATCGTGCTTGGTGCAGGACCTATCCGTATCGGTCAAGGTGTAGAATTTGACTACTCAACAGTTCACGCAGTTAAGACTATTAAAGAGTCCGGCTACGAGGCAATTATCATTAACAATAACCCTGAAACAGTTTCAACCGACTACACAACATCTGACAAACTCTACTTTGAGCCACTCACAGTTGAAGATGTAATGGAAGTTATCGACTTTGAAAAACCTGACGGAGTTATCGCATCACTCGGTGGACAAACTGCAATCAACTTGGCTGAACCTCTTGCAAAACGCGGAGTAAAACTCATCGGCACTGATTGTGATGCTATTGATAGAGCGGAAAACCGTGACGCGTTTGAAAAAATCCTTGAAGAACTTGATATTCCTCAACCTCAGGGACAAGCCGTTACAAACATCGAAGATGGTGTTAAGGTTGCAAAGAAAGTCGGCTATCCCGTTCTTGTTCGTCCATCATTCGTTCTTGGCGGACGCGCAATGCAACTTGTAGGCAACGAAAAACAGTTAAGACAATATTTGAGAACAGCCGTTGAAATCGACGAGGACAAACCCGTTCTTGTTGACCACTATATCAAGGGAAAAGAAGTCGAGGTAGACGCAATTTGTGACGGACGCGATGTGTTCGTTGCAGGAATTATGGAACTTGTTGAGCGCACAGGCGTTCACTCGGGCGACTCCATTAGCGTATATCCATCATTCTCAATCTCCGATAAAGTAAAAGGTAAAATCCTTACCTATTCAAAGAAACTCGGTCTTGGTATCGGTATTATTGGTCTGTTCAATATCCAATTCATCGTTGACCAAAATGATGATGTTTATATCATCGAGGTAAACCCACGCTCATCAAGAACAGTTCCGTTCCTCTCTAAGTCAACAGGTTACTCACTTGCCGACATCGCAACAGAGGTTATCCTTGGTAAGAGCCTTAAAGAACTTGGAATTTTCGACCTCTATCCACAAGAAAAGAAGAGATGGTATTGTAAAGTTCCTGTATTCTCATACAAGAAAATTAGCGGAATTGACGCATATCTCAGCCCGGAGATGAAGTCAACAGGTGAGGCAATCGGTTATGATGATACACTTAATAGAGCATTCTATAAAGCACTTCAAGCATCTGGTATGCAAGTTCAAAACTATGGAACAGTCCTTGCTACAATAGCCGATGATGATAAAGAAGAGGCTCTTGAACTCATTAGACGCTTCTATAACCTCGGCTTTAACATTGAGGCAACCGCAGGCACTGCCAAGTTCCTTAAAGAGCACGGAATTAGAACAAGAGTTAAGAGAAAGATTGGTGAGGGTTCAACCGATATCCATGACACAATGCGTCAAGGACACATTGCATATGTTATTAACACAAGCGACGCAAGTTCAAACGCAGGTTCAACTCAAAAGGACGGCTACGAAATTCGCCACCTCGCAATCGAAAACAACATTTCACTCTTCACATCACTTGACACAGTTAGAATTTTGCTTGATGTTCTTGAAGAAATCACACTCACAATTTCAACAATAGACAGTTAATGGTGCTATGAAAGATATAATTTTTACAATCATGACAAACAAAAAAATCGCTAAGAACACATATGAATGTGTTCTTAACGGTGACTGTTCTAACATAAAATGCGGACAGTTTGTAAACATAAAACTTGACGGTTTCTATTTAAGACGCCCTATTTCCGTATGCGATGTAGAAGGAAATGAACTTACCCTTATCTACAAAGTAGTAGGAAAAGGAACTGAGGCTATGGCTCAAATGTGTTCAGGCACAAAACTCCTTGTTTTGACAGGACTCGGCAACGGCTATGACATCGAAAAGAGTGGCGAAAAACCACTTTTGGTAGGCGGTGGTGCAGGAGTTCCCCCAATGTATAAACTTTGCCGTGAACTCGTTAAACAGGGCAAAAAGCCAAGCGTAATTCTCGGTTTTAACTCAAAAGAGGAAGTTTTCTATGAGGATGAGTTTAAAAACCTCGGTGCGAATGTTATCGTTGCAACCGCTGACGGAAGTTATGGTGTCAAAGGCTTTGTTACCGATGCTTTTGATATGGTTGACTATACATATTTCTACACCTGTGGACCCGAGCCAATGCTCAAAGCCGTGTATAATAAGAGCGTAACAAGCGGACAGTTCAGTTTCGAAGAGAGAATGGGCTGTGGTTTTGGCGCTTGTATGGGATGTAGTTGCAAAACAAAATACGGAAATAAGCGTATTTGTAAAGACGGACCTGTGCTTGAAAAGGAGGAAATCATATGGTAAGTTTGAAGACCGAACTTTGCGGAATTGAACTTGATAATCCATTGATTCCCGCAAGCGGAACATTCGGGTTTGGTTATGAATTCGCGGAAATTTACGATATAAATTGCCTTGGAACATTCTCGTTTAAGGGAACAACAAAAGAGGCAAGATTTGGAAACCCCACACCAAGAATTGCCGAGTGCGAAAGAGGAATGATAAACTCTGTAGGACTTCAAAACCCAGGTGTTGACAAAGTTATTTCCGAGGAACTTCCAAAACTTAGACAATGCTTTAATAAGCCCGTAATGGCAAATGTAAGCGGTTTTTCGATCGAAGATTATGTTGATGCGGTTGAAAAACTTGATAAAGAGGATATGATTGGATGGTTTGAGATAAATGTAAGTTGTCCAAATGTCCATGGTGGCGGAATGAGTTTCGGTGTTCTTCCCGAATCTGCCGCATCTGTAACAAGAGCAGTGAAGGCTGTTACTAAAAAACCCGTTATCATAAAACTCTCACCAAATGTTACTGATATTGTATCAATAGCAAAAGCGTGTGAAGAGGCAGGCGCTGACGGAATTAGCCTTATAAACACTTTGCTCGGTATGAAAATAGACCTCAAAACAAAAAAACCTGTTGTAGCAAACAAAATGGGCGGTTTTTCAGGACCTGCAATTAAACCTGTTGCTATAAGAATGGTGTATCAAGTTTATGAAGCGGTTAAAATTCCAATCGTTGGCGGTGGCGGTATTTCTTGTGCCGAAGATGTTATCGAAATGATGCTCGCAGGCGCAAGCGCAGTTGAAATCGGTGCAGCCAACTTGGTAGATCCATATGCTTGCCCAAAAATCATTGAAGATCTTCCAAGAGTAATGGAAAAATACGGAATAAAAGATTTGAAAGACATAATAGGAGGAGCACACTAATGGGAAAAGATGTAATCATCGCATGTGACTTTGCAAGTAAGGAGCAAGTATTTAGTTTCCTTGATAAATTTCAAGATGAAAAACCATTTGTAAAAATCGGAATGGAACTTTTTAATGCCGAAGGACCGGAAATCGTTCGTGAAATCAAAAGACGCGGACACAAAATATTCCTCGACCTTAAACTTCACGATATCCCAAACACAGTTAAAAAGGCAATGGCAGTCCTTTCTCGCCTTGATGTAGATATGACCAATGTTCACGCATCGGGAACAATCGCAATGATGGAAGCAGCCCTTGAAGGACTCACAAGAGAAGACGGCACATGCCCACTTCTTATCGCAGTAACTCAACTTACATCAACAAGCGAAGAAAGAATGAGAGACGATCTTCTTATAAACGAGCCAATGGATAAAGTTGTAATGCACTACGCAATGAATGCTAAAAAGGCAGGACTTGCAGGTATCGTTTGCTCACCACTCGAGGCTGAAAAGGTTCACGCAACGTGCGGTAAGGACTTTGTTACAGTTACCCCTGGTGTGCGCTTTGCCGATGGTGATAAAGGTGACCAAGTTCGTGTTATGACACCCGAAGAGGCGAAGAAAATCGGTAGCGACTACATCGTAGTTGGAAGACCTATTACAGGTGCTACTGACCCTGTTGAAGCATATAGAAGATGCGTTAGAGAATTCGTTGACTGATAAGGAGATATAAAAATGGAAAGTTACAAGAGAGAATTTATAGAATTTTTGCAAAGCGCAGGCGTTTTGAAGTTCGGTGATTTCACCGCTAAAAGTGGAAGAAAAATCCCATATTTCATCAACGCAGGCGAAATCAAAACAGGCGAGCATATTGCAAAACTTGGTCAGTTTTACGCAAAAGCATATCTTGATAAAGTAGGCAAAAAGCAAACTGCACTTTATGGCCCTGCATATAAGGGAATTTCAATCGCAGTTTCAACATCAATCGCACTCGCAAAAGAGGGACTTAATCTTCCATTCTTCTTCAATAGAAAAGAAGCAAAAGACCATGGCGAAGGCGGAGTTTTCGTAGGATATAAGCCAAAGGCAGGGGAAGAGGTAGTAATCGTTGAAGATGTTATTACCGCAGGCACTGCAATTCGTGAAACTATGGAAATTATGAAGAGTGTTGAGGGCGTTAAAGTTTGCGCTACATTCGTTATGGTTGACCGTAAGGAAAAAGGCAAGGGCGAAAAGGGCGCAATGGTTGAAATCGAAGAAGAATTCGGTTTCCCCGTATATTCAGTAGTCGATGTTTATGACATTATCGAATATCTTTCCGAGGATAAAGCAAACGAAGAAAATGTAAACAGAATTAAGAAGTATCTTGAGGTTTACGGAGCATAATCCCATCGCAAATTAAAAACGAAAGGAAAAAACGATGAGACATTTAATCGGAATAGAGGACCTCACAAACGAGGAAATTGATAGCCTTATTGCAACCGCCGAGGATATAATCGCAAATCCCGATAAATATGCCGAGGTGTGCAAAAGAAAGAAACTTGCAACACTTTTCTATGAGCCATCTACAAGAACCCGTCTTTCATTCGAGTCCGCAATGATGGAACTCGGTGGAAATGTGCTTGGTTTTTCGGAGGCTCAAAGTAGTTCCGCCGCTAAGGGAGAAAGCGTTGCCGATACCGCTAAGGTAATTTCGTGCTTTGCCGATATTATGGTAATGCGTCACTTTAAGGAAGGCGCACCAATGGTTGCGTCAATGAACTCCACTATCCCTGTAATCAACGCAGGTGACGGAGGACATAACCACCCAACCCAAACCCTTACCGACCTTCTTACCATCAAACGCGAAAAGGGAAGACTTGATAACCTTGTTGTAGGACTTTGCGGAGACCTTAAATTCGGTAGAACAGTTCACTCTCTCATTTCCGCTATGGCAAGATATGAGAATATCAAATTCGTGCTTATCTCACCTGATGAACTTAAAGTTCCCGATTACATCAAACACGAAGTGCTTGAAAGAAACGGAATTGAGTATGTGGAAACAACAAGTCTTGAGGACGCAATGCCAAACATTGATATCCTCTATATGACTCGTGTTCAAAGAGAAAGATTTTTCAACGAGCAAGATTATATTAGACTTAAAGACAGTTATATCTTGACTCCCGAAAAACTTGAAACAGCGAAAAAGGACCTTGCAATCCTTCATCCACTACCAAGAGTGAACGAAATTTCAGTTGCAATAGATAAAGACCCACGCGCTTGCTATTTCAGACAAGTTTTGAATGGCAAATATATAAGAATGGCGCTTATTAAGTTCTTGTTGGAGGCGTAAAATGACGGTAGATGAAATCAAAAACGGAGTCGTAATCGACCATATAAAAGCGGGCAACGGAATGGACATCTACCATTTCCTCGGTCTTGATAAACTTGATTGCAACATCGCAATTATTAAAAACGCATATAGCAAAACAATGGGAAGAAAGGATATTATCAAAGTCGATACAAATACCGATGTCGATTTAAGTGTTCTCGGTTATATCGATTCTGAACTTACTGTAAACCTCATTGAAAACGGTAAAATCGTAAATAAATATCATCCCGAACTTCCATATGAAGTTGTCGATGTGGTAAAGTGCAAAAACCCTCGTTGTATCACCTCAACTGAGCAAGAACTTTCGCATGTCTTCCGCCTAACCGATAAGGAAAACCGAGTTTACCGTTGTATCTATTGCGAAACAAAAGCAAAATAAACCAAATAAAACAAAAATCACCGGTTTTTATCGGTGATTTTTATTTTAGTGGTGTAGGATTGTCCGAAATCCCTATTAAATAATCAGCGGTAAGATTGTAAAATTTACATAAAGCAATCAAATCATCAATTTTGAGTTCCGCGCGCCCTGCCTCAATATGATTGTAACCTTGTTGCGATTTGCAAAGCACCTTGCCCACTTGCGCCTGCGTAAGATCCCTGTCCTCGCGCACATTCTTAATTCTTGTTCTATAATCCATAGCTCTCACCCCCATTCATCATTATAAAAATTTTACAATACTCAAATATTGAGTATTGACATTTACTCAAAGATTGAGTATAATATAGTTAAAAATAAATAATTAAGAGAACTTTTTTAATTAGAGGAGGATAAAATGGCGGAAAATAAAAATATTGAAAGTGCATCAAAGTCTATCATTTTTAGAGAAGGTAACATTGAGGTGAATGGTCAAAGATATAGATTAAAAGATGGAGTTTTGTATGATAGCACTGGAATTAGTGTTCCAAAGTCAAGGTCTGAAAGAGTGCTTTATGAATATTATTCACGAATAAACTGTGATCAGTTAGATGAAACTCAGTTGATAGACTACGCAAAAGGGCTAAAAGACGCAGGCTTTTTTCAGTTGTGTGTGCAAACAATAGAAAAAGAGTTGAAAAAAGAACACGAAGATAGTTACATAAAGATCATATTGCCCATTTATACAAGTTCGTTGAGAGGGTTGAAACAACCGAATTTGGCAGTGGAATTTTGGAAAGAAAATTGCGGATATTATCACAAGTGTGAATCAGTGTCATTACTTACATCTTTGGCAGCCGCATATCTTGATCTTAAAGATTATGGTAATGCAAAAAAGTTTGCTGATAAAGCATATGCAAGAAATGGTGGTGGCGTGGGATATGTAAATGAACTTTCACTTGTGTATAAGAGATTGAAGAAAGAAACTGAGAAAAAATAACGATAGTCAAACCGCCGAGCAACAGTTTGACGGTTTGGTATTTTAAAATAGTTCAGTTTCTTTTTGCATACTTTTTGCGACTTCCTTCGGTCGTGCGCATACAACGCACTGCCTAAAACAAGTTTTAGAGTGCGAAAGAATCTTTTCTTAAAGAAAAAGTATATATGCACATACAAATAAATTCTCAAAAATAGACTTTTTTCGCAAAACCCTCTTGACAAGAGCATTTTCGTGTGTTACTATATTTACAACATCATAGAGGCGCATCTGCGCATCAGTAGCAAAATCCGTCAACCTCGGGCGAAAGGGTTGGATTTGTGAAAGGGCAGGATGCCGAAAGAGGGACTCGCAATCCTTTCTTGGTTTGTCAAATAAGATTTGACCGACTGTCGTTTTTACGGAGTGCTATGTGTTGACTGATA
>JAZNJK010000156.1:0-5085 GCA_045578005.1 Eubacteriales bacterium
TTTTCGCATTTGATGATTTATCTTGAAATGTTATAAATTTCGTGGTATAATACCAAACAGATAAATAAGAATTTGTGAGGGATTATTTATAATGAATATAATAAAAATAGATGAGAGTTATGTAACTGTTGTGATGAATATACTTAGGGAAGCTTATTTGCCATTATTGGAAAAATATCACGACGAAAAAGAAAATCCAGCGAATAAAACGGCACACGATATTCAGTATGATTTAAAAAGAAAAAATTCTGACGCATATTTGTTGATGCTTGATGAAAAACCAATAGGATATGTTCGTGTTGGACAACGAGCGAAAGGAGAGTTTAGTATAGCTGATTTAGCAATACTTCCCTCCTATCAAGGTAATGGATATGCTCAGTTTTTCATAACGGAGATAGAAAAAATATATTATATGGCAGAAAAATGGAGTCTTGTAACGATTAAAGAAGAGGCAAAGGATTGCCATTTGTATGAAAAGTTGGGATATGTTCAAAAACATGTATTGGAAGAAGTGAATGAAAATATGCATTTTGTCTTATATGTTAAATAAATTCCAATTTATCGAGGTAAAAATATGATAAAGGAACTTATACACGATCCAATATTTTAGGCTGGGAAATCCGAGAAAGCGACAAAGGAAGACATATCAGTAGCAAACGATTTGCTTGAAACATTGATGGCACATAAAGAGAGTTGTGTAGGAATGGCGGCAAATATGATAGGTGTTCATAAATGTATAATTGCTGTGCTGCTTGAGACTAAAAACGAAAAAAGACTATTCATTTTTGAATAGTCTTTTTTCATATCTCTAATTATCCATTTGGGATTAAGACCCCGTTAGTTCGAATTAGAGACATTTGGTCGAGATGACAGGAAACATCGCGTACTACGTTGCTCGTAACACTTCCCGCGCCTCAAATCAGCGAGCTGTTTTCGGCTTGGTCGATAGGCGCACCTGATTCAACTTGCGTTGAAGACAGGTTGAATCGTCATATAAATTGGGATTAAAAAGTTCAGTCGATCATCAAGGGGTGGCACGGAAGCATTATATTGCAAGGAGGTATTGAAAAAACTCCAAGAAGATTAAAGGGCTCCTCGTTTGCAAAATTGTTTGCTTTTAGTGTGAAAATTCAATTCGTATTAATCTTCCGTTAATAATAAATAACCTCTTGTTTTTATTGCTCCTTGAAGTCTAATTTTGCAATGGCTACAGCCCCTGGAATAGGAGTGTCATAGTCAAGCCAACCACAGGTGGTAATGTAATATTGACCATCATCAAGCACAATTTCTGGTGCGTGCGCGTGCAATGTCGTGATAGGAATAGCGCCACCGTTCCCACCATTGTAAATGCCGAAATTATGAGGATCACTTGATACAAAAACAAGAGTATTGTGGTAATTTTCTTGGGAGCAATCCGTGTAGGTTATAAATAGGTAGTAAAGACCGTCAAGTCTTATGATATAAGGCGATTCCATAGCTCCCCAAGGAGGATTGAGTGGCGAGTTCTCGCCTGATGTCATTGCATACCCCTCGAATTCCCATTCGATAAGATTTTGTGAGTGGAAAAGAGAAATACAGCTACGCTTGTCCTTTGTGCCAACAATATACATAAGATAGCTACCGTCGTCAAGAGTTAGCACAAAATGGTCACGATGCGCACTAAAAAGAGGCTCGTTTTTAAGTGTTATAGTGTGGTTACACCATTCATAAAGGTCGAAGGAAACAGAAAGAGAGGTAGGCGAAGGACCATAAAACATATAGTAATAATCCCCCTCGGTGCGAATAACGCAGGGCGCCCACGCAAGCGTGCCTCGGTCAATCTCCCTTCTCATTTCCGTCATAGGTGTATCAAGCGAGGGAGTAACACCGTGCGCAAA
Organism: Eubacteriales bacterium; assembly: GCA_045578005.1. Taxonomy (GTDB): domain Bacteria; phylum Bacillota; class Clostridia; order Oscillospirales; family CAG-272; genus RGIG2000. Next base: position 1,878 of record JAZNJK010000156.1, read on the forward strand.
CCAACGCTCATTAGGTGCACCACCAAGGAAACTTGAAATTCCAAAAAGATGCCAATTTCCGTCGTGCGCCTTAAAGAGAGTGTGGTCGTTTATGTAATTGCCACTTTCGTGTGGCTTAAATAATTCCTTCCATTCAGATGAAATGTATGGTATTTTCATAAAATTCTCCTTAAAGTGTTTTCTAAAATTAGTCTATCATATAATGAAAATAAAATCAAGAATGGAAATATACAAAATTTTAGAACTTTTTAAAAATATGTTGACAAACATATGGTAATGCAAGAATATGTATGCTATTTTGATGTCATAGAGTATGCAGTTTATCACAAAGCAGGAGAACTTGCAAATTTGATATATTGATTTAAAGACGACGATAGTAGTTGAAATATAAATTGACACATGATATAATTATTATTATAGAAAGCACGCAAGTATGGACGAAAGGAAAACTATATATGAGCGTTGAAAACGAAATTAGAGAATTTCTTTTAGGAAACATTGATATAATTACATTCCGACAAAAATATGATTCTAACGATGATATCAATGATTTTTTACAAAACATTGTAGATAGCCGAATTACAACGGGTGAAGGCTTTATTCCTACCCCAAGATTCTTTAGAAATGAAATAACCTTCTCACACCACTATCTGTATTGTTTTGCTCAACCTGAGCTTTATCCCGGATATGTGTATGGGAATGATTCTTTTGTATCTGTTAGAAATTTTCTTACTAAAGAATGGCGTATGCTTACACATAATGTTAGAACAGCAAGCGGTGCTTGGCGTTTTTATGACGGCGTGTTTGATATTTTCTATCAGTATGACTCTACATTGGAATATCGCGGACAAAAATATGAGGAAGCTTACTGCTACATGTTAGAAGTAATTCCGGATTATCTAAGTGGCGGTCAAGCGGAAATGTATATTCAAGAACATATCATTCCGCTTTTCCCTGAAACTATGCCTAAAACGCACCGAATAAAAGAAACCAAGGCTCGCATTCGTCAAGAGTTTAAAAGTGAAAAAGGATATCCTAGCTGGGTGCAATCCTCTGATTGGCCCATTGGTACAGATGGGAAACCTATGACATATGTAAAAAAAGGAAAGCGCATTGGAAATAAGCATAGTTGGATATTTCGTGATGAAAGCACAGGCGAGCTTACCACGGTGGAGCAGTATGAGTGATTTTTTGTCAGTGCTAAAATATAGATAACAGAATTTAATACATATGAAAAAAGCCCTACTGAATTTACCGGTAGGGCTTTCTTTATTGACAAACAAAAATGACTAAGTCGACATCACAATCCCGTGTGTCGGGCTTAGTCATAGGTGGTCGAGATGACAGGATGACTTCGCTACGCTCGTAACACTTCCCGCGCCTCAAATCAGCGAGCTATTTTCGGCTTGGTCGATAGGCGAACCTGATTCAAGTAAAACTTGAAAGCATTTCAAATCCACAACATCAACACAAAAAGCACCACACCAAAAGGCGTAGTGCTTTTTATGGTCGAGATGACAGGATTCGAACCTGCGGCATCATGGTCCCAAACCATGCGCGCTACCAACTGCGCTACATCTCGATAAACTTTATTCAATTTTTGGGTAGCAGTTGTCCGCGCGCTACCACTACGACTCGCTATGCTCGCATGTATAAGTTCCACTAACCAATCGCGCTTCACCTGTGGTGGCTCGCGCTCTTGGACTGTCACTTATGCGCTACATCTCGATAGGCTTTTATAGTGTCGCATTTCCAAAATGCTAATACATTATAACAAAAGAAAATCGGTTTGTCAAGTGAAAAATGAAATTTTCTTAATAAAATTAAAAAAATATATAAATTAGATGATTTCATCATTTTTGCAACTGATTTTTATTTTTCAAAAAATGACAAGAGCAAACAAAATGTGCTTGATTTTTGTTTAAAAATCGAAAAAACACAAACGATTGACACAAAATGCCGACAAATACAAACACAAATATATAATATATACTCATATGAACATATGAACAAATATGAAAATGAATAAAAAATAGCCCAAACGGGCTATTTTTAGTTGAATTTAATAGGTTTAGCAATTTATAGTGAGCCTATATTACCTGTAACAACAAGGGTGCTTGTAGCCTCAGTTACAATCCACTCACCTGTAACAGGGTCTTGTGCATATTGTCCTGCACCAACGACAACTTGACCGCCGACCGTTTCGAATACTCCCGTAGTTTCATTGTAAGTGTAATTAACACCCTCTTGCCATGTGATGCCATTGAAACTAACTGAAATGTTTGTAAGAACAGGATTAAATACATCACGAATAACCGCGCCGTCAATTTCGGCAAGTTCACTGTTGCCGGTGTTAGTGATAACAAATGTGTATGTCACCTCACCATTTGGTGCAACGGGAACAGGACTAATCGACTTGGTAATTGAAACATCGGGAGCAATTGATGCGTTAATTGTCTCACTTGCCGAAACAGGAGTGATACCACCACCCGAAAGAGTTGCGGTATTAGTAATTTCGCCACCTGCTTGTGTAGGCGCAAAACCGTTTATTTCAGCCTCATACGCAATAATCGCATTTTGACCTGCGCCAATATTAATTCCCGAGAAAATAACTCCCGTGCCAACACTGACAGTGGGTGCGCTTTGCAAAATGCCATCGAGGTAATACTTAACCGAGCCGTCAACATAGTCAAGCGGAACAACACTCGTCTCACCAAACTGATAAGCGCCAAGGTCGTCAGCCAGACTAAGACCGTTAAGAGTTGATGGTGATGAGTTTACAATGCTCACAACATAACTAACCGTATCTCCACTTGAATATTCCGAAGAAAGTGCGGTTTTAGTAATTGAAAGCGCTTGCGTAATCTCGCCGACTGCAATATTTGAATTTGTAACAACATTTCCGTAGGAAAGTTGCGCTTGATTAGTAAATTGAGCCATAATAATTCCTTTCCGAGAGCCGTAGCCCTCACTTATATAAATATGAAATGAAGAAAAATTTGCCAAGCAATCTCGACAAAAAAATGCACTTTTTATGCAAAATAACACAAAATTTATTTCCTTGAAAATAATGCTTGACAAAGCACTGTATTTGTGCTATACTCATTTGGAAAATTAAAGAAGGCTAAATGAAGGTGTCAGAAATCAAAAGGTGACTGATACTCGATAGCACTCCGGAGAATCTCGTAAGAGTGCCGAAGGTGCAAGG
>JAZNJK010000157.1:0-26914 GCA_045578005.1 Eubacteriales bacterium
GCTCCTCTCATAAGGAAATAGGACATAATGTAAGGCCCTGCTGTACAGCCTACTCCCCAGAAGCAGTGTAGCCAGCTCATATGTCTGCTTTTATAGTGAAGTGCCACATAGTTATTGAGGGCAGCGTCAACACTTCCTGCACCAAGTCCGTAAGGAATTGCGAAAACGCATACCATCCAAAACTCCGTGCTAAATGCAAAGCCGAGGAGTGCAAGGGCGGTTGTTAGGGAACTTATTGCGGTTGTTTTTGATGCGCCAAGTTTTCTTGTGATGCGGTCGCTTGCAAGACTTGAAATTATTGTGCCGAAAGCGATGATTGCGGAAACAATTCCTGCATAGGAAACAGGAACGCCGAAATCAACAAACATTGACGGCCACGCCGAGCCGAGCATTGAATCGGGGAGTCCAAGACTGACAAAAGCAAGATATATAAGTGAAAGTAATAGATTTAGCATAATAGCCTCCGAGATTTTTTACAAATTGTATTTTAACATATATATCGGCGATTTGCAAGGAAATTTGGGGCTTTTTTTAATATTGATATATGTTCATATGATAATATGTTTGTGTTTTAAAGTTGATAATGAGATGATTTTTGGACTAACGATGCGTTTTTTTGAGAAAACAGTCGATATGCCCTTTTGGTCAAACAAAAATCTCCTTGCAAAATGGGTGATGTTCATAGCGGAGAATTTAAAAAGTTATGCTAAGTGCGAGCATCGCATTTGACCGGTCAAGCGCAAATATGGGCTAAGCCCAAACCCATAACAAGCAGAAAGAGAGAACAAATCGGTCTATCCGAAACGTTCTCTCTTTTTTTGTTGGTTTAATGAAATCGTGGTTACACCACGATGAAATCTTCGCTTTGCTCAGATGAAATCCAAGGTCAAGACCTTGGATGAAATCAAATCCGTCAGGTTGCAACCCTGCGAAGCAGGATTTCATCGCAAAAGCGATTTCATCCGCCGAAGGTGGATTTCACCCGTCGAAGACGGATTTGACTGCGTGATACTCCGTTAAGAGTATCACGCTAAATACAAGGAGATTTTTATTTTGATTATTTGACACTGAATAGAAGGTCACCATATGTTGGAACGGGCCAATATTCCTTTGCGGTCATTGTTTCCATTTCGTCAACGATGGCTCTTAATTCTGCCATTTTGGTAAGGACTGAATTTGCGTATGCTTTCGCTACTGTTTCAGCACCTTTAAGTTTCTTTACATCAGCGATTGCCTTTTCAAGTTGTTTAGTGCTTTCGTATGCTTTGGAATTGAGTTCGGAAAGTTTTGTTGCGACTTTAATTTCGTAAAGTAAATCAATACGAAGGTCTCGCTTAATTGCGATAGACTCCGAAAGTTCCTTAACATATTTTGCGACTGCGGGCATAAACATTTGATTTGCCATATCGACAGCGGTGAGCGCCTCGATATTTACAAGTTTGGAATATGCGCCAAGAAGAATTTCACATCTTGCCCTAAGTTCCTTTTCGCTAAACACCTTATTTTCAGAGAAAAGTTTGATGTTCTTTTCATCGAGAAGGTGAGGAATTGCCTCGGGTGTGGTTGGGATATTTGAAAGTCCTCTTGCCTCAGCCTCTTTTGCCCAACTTTCATCATAACCATTACCGTTAAAGAGAATGCGTTTATGATTTTTAATAGTATCGCGAACGAGATTATTAAGTGCGGTTGTAAAGTCAGGGGCGGTTGAGAGGATTTCGTAAAACTCGTTAAGCACTTGTGTTACGGCCGTATTAATTGCGGTGTTTGTATCAGCGATTGAGTCTGATGAACCAACCATTCTAAATTCAAACTTATTTCCTGTAAAGGCAAATGGCGATGTTCTATTTCTATCGGTTGTGTCTTTCGGGAATTTTGGAAGAATATGAACACCAATGCGCATTTGTTCCTTTTGCTTTGCGTCGTATTTTGCACCATTTTCAATAGCCTCAAGAATTGACATGAGTTCATCACCGAGGAAGATTGAAACGATTGCAGGTGGGGCTTCCGATGCGCCAAGACGGTGGTCGTTTCCTGCGCTTGCAATACTTATTCTAAGGACATCTTGATATTCATCAACTGCCTTTATAACTGCGCTTAGGAACAAGAGAAATTGTGCGTTTTCGTAAGGGGTTTCACCAGGTTCAAAGAGGTTTACACCTGTATTTGTGGAGATTGACCAGTTATTATGTTTACCGCTACCGCTAACTCCTGCAAAAGGCTTTTCGTGAAGAAGGCATACAAGTCCGTGCTTCTTCGCTATCTTTTGCATAAGTTCCATTGTGATTTGGTTATGGTCGGTTGCGAGGTTTGTCGTTGTGAATACGGGAGCGAGTTCGTGTTGAGCGGGAGCAGCCTCATTATGCTCAGTCTTTGCAAGGACACCGAGTTTCCAAAGTTCCTTATCAAGTTCTTTCATATATGCCAAAACTCTTGGCTTGATTGAACCGAAATAATGGTCGTCAAGTTCCTGTCCTTTTGGTGGTCTTGCACCGAAAAGTGTCCTTCCTGTATATACAAGGTCGGGGCGCTTTTCCCATACTGCTTTATCTACAAGAAAATATTCTTGTTCAGCGCCAACGGTTGTGCGCACTGATGTCACATTTTCGTTGCCGAAAAGTTTAAGGATTTTCATTGTTGCCTTACCAAGTACTTCCATTGAGCGAAGAAGTGGGGTCTTTTTATCAAGAGCCTCACCGCCATAGGAACAAAATGCGGTTGGAACGCAAAGTGTTTCGTCCTTTATAAATGCGTATGAAGTTGGGTCCCACGCGGTATAACCTCTTGCCTCAAAAGTGGCTCTGAGTCCGCCCGATGGGAATGATGAAGCATCGCTTTCGCCCTTTACAAGTTCTTTTCCACGGAATTCCATAATAACTCCGTTGCCCTTTGGGGAAACGAAACTATCGTGCTTTTCCGCAGTAATTCCTGTCATAGGTTGAAACCAGTGAGTATAGTGAGTAGCACCTTTTTCAATTGCCCATTCCATCATTGCCTTTGCAACGACATTAGCAACTGCAAGGTCAAGGTGTTTACCATTTTTTATAGTATTTTGGATAGAGTTGTAAATATCCTCGGGCAAACGCTTTTTCATTTCATTATCGTCAAAAACCATTGTGCCGAAGATTTCGGATATTGTGCTCATATTTTCCTCCTTGCGTGTGCGCACACACTTATCTATTTTAGAATTATACTCCGTTTTTTACATAATGTCAACACTTTTTCTATAATTTGGATTTTTATCTTGATTTATTTTTTAAAGTATGGTAAAATGTTTTTGCATAAATTTTGATATGAAATTCAATTTTACGATTAACAAATTTAAGAGAGTGTTATGGAGAAGAAAAAATATTTTTTCGGTTTGTTTTTGATGCTTACTGTTGGTGCGCTTGATGCGTATTGCTATATGCTACACGGCGGTATGTTTGCGTCGATGCAAACCGGTAACCTTATTAAAATCGCAATCAAACTTGCAAGTGGTGATTACGGTGGACTTTATGCTTATTTTTTAACCATCATTTCCTTTACTTTGGGAATTTTGGTGGCGCATCTTATTATGCCTAAAATGAAACACGCATCTTCCGTCCTTGTCGTATGTGCTTATGTGCTTTACATAATAGGATTTTTAATTCCTCTTGGCGAGTTAAACTTCCTTGCTAATCTCATTATGGCATTTGGTGTTGGATTACAACTTCAAGCGGTGCGCACGATAAGTGGGTTTGCGGTTGCGACTACGATGTGCACGGGAAATTTAAGAAGTATGACGGAGTGTGTTGGCAATTTCATTCGAACAAAGGAAAAAAGACAGGCACTTGGAATTTTCATTTATTCAACTATGATTATCGCATTTACACTTGGAGTTTTCCTTGGTGGTGTGATTATAAGAGCGATTATTTTTTAATAACATTAAAAGAACCTACTTTCGTAGGTTCTTTTTTATTGTTGATTATTCCTCGTCTTTTTTAGGAAGAGCGATTATATTATCGAAAATGCCGTCTTCATTTGTTAGTTCGGCAATTTTGCGCACACTAATTGTATTGAATGCGCCATCGAGAATTTGAGATACATATGCCTCACTTTGTTCAAGGGTTGTTTCACCGTCGATAGTTACGAACATACCCATTACAAACTCGGCATCAACGAGGGATAGGTCGCTTGGCATTGAAGAAACTGTCACGCTCATTGTTTCGTATTTTTCGTCCATTTCACTCATTGTGAACTTTTCAGATGTGAGCGCACCGTTTTCATCAAGGAGTCCGCCTGCGCCAGCAAGCATTTTTGCTCCTGTTACGAAGATACCAAACTCAACTTTCTTGCCTGTTATCGACTCGTATTGATTGAGAACTTCAACCTTAATATCAAAGTCGCAAGTGATTGCTGTGCCGTCGTTCTTAATTGAATATCCATCAATCACGATGAGTGCAGGCATTGTAGTTTTTTCTTCGGCAACGCAAACCTCACACTTATAAACCTTTTCTCCGTCCTTTGAATAACCGTCTTTATAAGTTATTTCAACGAATACGGTGAACTTATGCTCGCCTGTTGGGTCAATATCAAGAGTTTCTGTGCCGTCACAGGTTTCGCATTTATAAACGCCTGTTCCCTTATCTCCGCAAGTTGGAGCAAGTGTTGTTTCTTTGAGGATTGTGTAAGCGTGGTTACCTGTTGCAACTTGGTAAGTTTCTCTTTCTCTACCGCACTCGCACTTATATACCGATTTACCTGTTACTGCACAAGTTTGTTCAACAAGAACCTTAACAAGTTCGGTATAGTTATGACGGTGGATACCTGTTGCACCTTTTGCAGTTCCGTAAAGGTGAAGTTCACAAATTCTAATTTGGCTATCACCTTTTAGGTGGATTTTTACCATTGTGGTTGAAATTCCCGCAAGGTCAATTTCCATTCTAAATGCGGCTTCGTTTTCAATAAATTCATTATAGGCTTGAACACTTCTTGCAAGGACAAAGTCGTTTTGTTCTCTATCATACACATAGATTTCAAGTGTTTGAGGAACATTGAACACCGCAATGTCAAGCATTGTAAGGTCGATTTCAGTTCCCATTTCAAATAGGATATACTCGGCAACATCATCGTTTGTTGCGGGATACCAGTAGTCACCCCAAGCGGTAGTCCAACCGCCGTCCCACATATTACCTGGGTTTTGTCCCCAGTCAACATTACCTGTTGATGTAACACTAACATTAACGAATTGAAGCACGCCCTCACGCTTTTCACCGCCAAGGGTCATTAGGTCAACCTCACCGTTTACAACGAGTTCATAATCACAATCGTCACAAGAGATAAGTCCTTTACCTTGTTCAATGATTTCGGAAACATACGCGTGTCCTGTGGGCAAGATTGTTGTTGATTCTCTATAAATCTTCTCTCCGCAGTCCTTACATTCTTGAACATCCTTACCTCTTTCGGTGCAAGTTGCACTGCCCTCAATGGGAGTCCAATCGGTAAGGTTTTTATGGAAACAATCAATCTCGGCAGGGTCAATACCTTTAACCTCGATTTCTTTAAGAGACTGTGTCCAACCGATTGTAGTATCGAATACATATTTTACATGTGTTACAACCTCGTTAACAGTATACGAAACTGTTCCAGCGGTGGTAACACCCTCGGCAATTGCAACATAGGACTCGCCACCATTTGTCGAATAGGAAAGTGTATACTTTGCGTTTCCTACATGTCCTATTCTAATTGTTGTTACATAGTAACCGCCAGTAAGCGCACTATTAAGATCAACGATGATGTATGAGCCACCTGTGTTCATATAAAGACCGTCGTTAAAGTTTCCGTCGAAAACATTGTGCATTCCGCTTCCGCCGTTGAAGTTACCGTCGGTTCCGTCGCTCTTATAAATCTTCGCAATATCCGCCGAGGATACAACGATTTCGCCTTTTGGTTCGGGTTTTTCAGGTTCGGTATTTTCTCCGCCTTCTCCACCTTCTCCACCTTGCTCGGGGTCGGTTGTTGTTCCACCTTCGGTTGCGGGTGGGTCAGTCGATTCTTCCGCAAGGGAGGTAAGTGCCATTGTAAACACGAGAAGTAAAACTATTAAAAGTGATATAAATTTTTTCATAATTTTCTCCTTTTGCTTAATTATATTTATTACAATAATATTCTACCATAATATTGCATATGTTTCAAGCATTTTGCACAAAAAACGGATAAAAAAAAAGCATTTTTGTGCAATTTGAACAAAAATGCTTTTATTTATTTTTTAAGAAATCGCTTTCAAAAAGCAACTAACATTCTCCAAAACGGGCAAACAAACGACATATTATTCGTTGTTATTTGTAATTTCGTTTGAAGATGTGTTTGTTTTTTGCTCTTTTTTAAAGATTTTAGCAACCATTCCTTGACTCATAAACTTACTCCAAAGTCCTTTTACAGTTTTTGGGAGTTTTTTGACATCTTGCACAAATGCCTTGTGATCCTGTGTCATACTTACAAGGAACGCAAGCGGTGTAACAAGGATATAGCAAGGAACTACAATCCAGAACCAAGGCCAATATTTTAGTTCGCCCTTATGCGGTCCTACGGGAACTGTTTTGAAAAATTCGGGAGTAAAGAACGCGAAAACACCACCGATTGGGTCAAGGCTTCCGTCCTGATTGAGCGGACCCCAAATGTATGATGTGTTTTTAAAGTTTGGGATTTCAAATCTATCGCCTCTTAACGGGACAAAACCGAGTTCCGATTGGAACAATTGATTAAGCATTATAAAGAGCATAAGAAGGAGTAGACCTGTCGGTGCGCTCCACACTCTCTTATACGAAAGTCTATGATGCTTAAAGAAAAGCATAAGCATTGGAACTGCAACGAGCATCCAGTGATGGAAATAAAATCTTAAAATGTCAAGTTGTTCACCAAGTTGGTCAGCCTTATCCATTGGCTCTTGTGGGTAGAATATAGCGATAAGTCCGCTGATTATTCCTATGTAAATCATATAGTCCTTTACATACTTATTCTTAATGAAGAATAGGAATGGGAAAAGCGCTATATTTGCGGCACAAATGTTTACAAACCACGAGTCGCGAAGCATTCTATCAACATCGGTTGAATACGGTGGATAATACACTTTCAAGAAGTGCATTAAAAATCCTACCACAAGGATTGAAAATAAAACTGCTTTTTGCGTTTTTTCGCTTCTGTTTCTAAGTAGGAAATAAAGTCCTACAATAAGTCCTGCACTAAGGGCTATGAAAAAGAAATACCAAAAATTAAACCATTCGATTACCATTTTTTTACCTCTTTGTTTTTACAAATCGGTGGGGATTATTCTTCGTCCTCGCCGTCTTCCTTTTTGCTTTTTTCTACATTGTCAAGTATTTGATTATATGTTGCGAATACCGCATCGATGATTTCATCATCAAGAACTATCTCGTATCTATCCTGTCCCTCATCATCGGTATAGTTATGGAAAACGAGTGCCTCGTCATCTCTCATACCCGGAATAAGTTCAACAGGTTGCATAATTAGATAGAAGTTTCCTTTGTGGGCAATTCCCGAGATTACAACAAAGTCAATCTCTTCTCCATCTGCACTGAGAAGGGTGATGATATCATCTTCTTCATCATTTGCAAATTCGTCCTCGCCTACCTCGGAAAGATAGTTTTCAAGTTCATCATTATTATTTTTAATTTCGTCGCACATGGTAAATTTCTCCTTTTTAATACAAGGTTTTTGCGCTTTTGCTCACGCAATTATAATACCATTATAGCGCATTAGTTCCTATTTTTCAATAGTTTTGCGAAATTTTGCCTTTTACAAGGGTTGGCACTTATTTTCTAAGGTCGGCAATATCGAGAATAAGGCGCTCGGTCTTTTCCCAACCGAGGCATGGGTCGGTGATTGATTTTCCGTAAATTCCCTCTTCCGCTTTTTGGCATCCGTCCTCAATATAACTTTCAATCATAAGACCTTTTACAAGTTTGAAAACTTCGGGATTTACTCTTGTGCTATGAAGGATTTCTTTTGAAATTCTAACTTGTTCCGCCCATTTTTTGCCCGAGTTTGCGTGGTTTGTATCAACGACAACTCCCGGATTTTTGAGGTTTGACTTTCCGTAAAGTTCAAGAAGGTGAACAAGGTCCTCGTAGTGATAGTTTGGAAGAGATTGTCCGTGCTTATTTACATAGCCTCTTAAAATTGCGTGGGTCATTTCATTACCCTTACTTTCAACTTCCCAACCACGATAAATGAAGGTGTGGGCGTGTTGTCCTGCGGTAATGGAATTCATCATTACGCTAAGGTCTCCGCTTGTTGGGTTTTTCATTCCTACGGGAATATCAAGTCCGCTTGCGGTAAGGCGGTGTTGTTGGTTTTCAACCGAGCGAGCGCCTACTGCTACATAGGAAAGAAGGTCGGAGAGGTATCTATGATTTTCGGGATAAAGCATTTCGTCGGCACAGGAAAAACCAGTTTCTTCCATCGCTTTCATATGGAGTTTACGAATTGCGATAAGTCCCTTTAACATATCAGGATTTTCGTTGGGGTTTGGTTGGTGGAGCATTCCTTTATAGCCGTCACCTGTTGTTCTCGGTTTATTTGTATAGATACGGGGGATAATGACAATTTTGTCCTTAACCTTTTCTTGAACTTTGGCAAGGCGGGATATGTAGTCAAGGACTGCGTCCTCTCTATCGGCGGAACACGGTCCTATAACGAGTGCGAGTTTATCGCTCTTACCAAGGAAGATGTCCTGAATTTCCTTGTCGTTTTTCGCCTTTATTTGTGCGAGTTCTTCGGTGATAGGATACATTCCCTTTACATCTTGTGGGGTGGGGAGTTTTCTTTTGAAGTTCATATTCATAGTAATTTTCCTTTACTGTTTCGGTGCGCTGACCGGATTTTTGATTTTGCTTTATTTTTTATCGAAGAATTTTCTACGCTCGGTTGAAGTGCGCATCATTTCCTTCATTTTCTCTTTATCCTCGTTTTCAAGGGCTGTTTTAAGTTCGGTAAACTTGGTCATAAAGAGATTCATTTGCGAGAGGAGTTCGTCCTTATTAAGAAGGAAGAGTTCACTCCACATTTCATCGTTGATTTTCGCTATTCTTGTAAGGTCACGGAAGGAGTCTCCCGTATAATCTACAAGATGTTCGCTTTCCTTACAATCCATAAGAGAAACTGCGATACAGTGTGTGAGTTGTGATAGGAAACCTATCATCTCATCGTGCTTTTCGGGTGAGAGTTCACACACGGTTTTGAAGCCGAGGAGTCTACCGATTTGCTTTACTGTTGAAATCGCCTCGGGAGTGTTTTTATCGGTTGGAGTAACGATATAGTTTGCTTGTTTGAAAATGTTTTTATCGGCATTTTCTACACCGTATACCTCTTTTCCTGCCATTGGGTGAGCAGGGACAAACTCAACATCTTCTCTTAACATATCTTGGATTTTATAAACTACTGCACATTTTACGCCCGTTACATCGGTGATTATTGCGCCCGATTTGAATTTTGATTGGTGGTTTTCAATCCACTCAACAAAAACTTTTGGGTAAAGTGCAAAGATGATTACATCAAATTGCTTTATGTATTCCTCATTTGGCTCGGTTATTCCGTGGGCGATAAAGCCTTTTTCCTTTGCGTAGGTTATCGAAGTTTCAGAGCGAGTTATCGCTCCTACCTCGTAACCGAGGTCGCTAAGTGCTTGTGCGTAACTACCGCCGATAAGTCCTAAACCGACGATGAGAAATTTCACATCGTTTATTACTTTCATTTTATTTTTTAACCTCGTATTTAACACCGTGTCGCTTGATGGTGTCAAAAAATGTTGGGAAACTCTTATGAACCGCCTCAGCACCTTCAATGGTTGCGCCTGTCAAAGATGCAAGGACACTTAACGCCATTACTATTCTATGGTCGTTATGACCGTTTAGTTTTTCGCTTGGGGTTTTAAGAGTGCTTTTATGTATTTTTACGGCATTTTCGAATACATCAAGGCGTATTCCGAATTTAGAAAGTTCACTTGCCATAGCAACGGCACGGTCACTTTCTTTAATTGCAAGGCGCTTTGTCCCTGTTATATAGCCACCATTTTTTGCTCCGCAAAGGGCAAAAAGAATTGGGGCAAGGTCAGGGCATGCGGAAATATCCGCTTCCAAATATCCCTCGCTTATTTGCTCAAACAGTTTTTTATAAATCTTATCTCCCTGTTGGGAGAAGAAATTTAGTCCTTTAACAAACACATCAGCCCCTAAAACACCGTAGGCATCAAGAAATGCGGAGTTTGAAAAATCGCCCTCTACCGAGGTGTTTTGCGGGGTATATTTTTGATTGCCTTTTATGAAAAACTCATTATTTTCCTTTTCCTCGATGACTATGCCGAATTTTGACAAGCATTCAAGGGTGATGTCAATATACGGTCGGCTTTCAAGGGCGGTTGTAATCTTAACTACGCTATCACCGTCAAGGGTGGGCAAGGCGAAGAAAAGTCCGCTTATAAACTGACTACTTATATCCCCACGGACAAGGAATGTGTCGGGGTGGAGTTTTCCTGTGAATTTTATAGAGTTGTTTTGGTATTCAAATGAGATATTTTGCTTTTTACAAATATCCTCATAAACACTAATTCCTCTTGAAATGAGTCGCGGTGTCCCTTTAAACTCGCACACTCCCCCTTTTGCAAGGGCGATTGGAATGAAAAATCTAAGGGTGCTTCCACTTTCACGGCAATTGAAAATATTAGTTGCGCTTTCGGGTTTGTTATCCTCAAAAATAACCTTTGAACCATTCATTTTATAGAATGTGCCAAGCGCGTTTATACAGTCAAGAGTTGCCTTCATATCCTCGCTTTTGGAAACTTTGGAAACGCTACACTCTTTGCCCGAAAGAAACGATGCAATAAGAAGTCTATGGGCGTAACTCTTTGACGGTGGGGAAACAAAAGTGCCACTTGGGAAGCCTTTTTTAATTGTTATTTCCATTTTTTGTTGTTTATTCCTTCAATTAAGATGTCGATAGCCTCGTTATATCCTTTAAAGCCTTTTCCGCTTATGGTTGCTTTGGCTACCTGTCTTATATAACTTATTTTTCTAAAATCCTCACGGGAAGAAACATCGGATATATGAACCTCAACAGTTGGGACATTGACCGCCTTTACCGCATCGAGAATTGCGATACTTGTATGGGTATATGCACCGGAATTTATGACAATTCCGTCGAATTTATCAAAATATGCTCTTTGAATAGCATCGACAAGGTCGCCCTCGTGATTGGATTGATAGAACTCAACTCCTACGCCTTTTGTTAGGGCATAATCGGTGACCATTTGCACAAGGTCAGAGTAGGTGTTTCCGCCATAAATTTCAGGCTCTCTTACTCCTAAAAGATTTAGGTTTGGTCCGTTGATTATAAGAATTTTCATTTGAAAAATTCTCCTTTTATTATTTCCGCAATTTGCGGGATTGTTCCGTTCGAGGGGATTACCTCATCGGCTACTGATTTATAAATTTCGTATCGTTTGAAATACAGGTTACGAAGCGCCTCATAGTCAGATGCGGTTGGACGGTCCGAGGTGGGGGTTAAAAACTCAATTGAGCGGTTTAGGAAAAAGAGTCGCCCGTTTTGTTTAAGGGATAAAACATTCTCTTCTTTTAGAATTGCACCGCCACCTGTGGCTATAATTACACCGTTTTTAGTACTCACTTCTCTTATCACTTCGCTTTCAACCTCACGGAATTTTTCCTCTCCGTATTGAGCGAAGTAGTCGGAAATGGGCATACCTATTTTTTTGACGATTTCATCATCGGTATCAATTACTTCTCTTCCTGTTTCGTTTGCAAGATACATAGCGGTTGTAGTTTTTCCCGATGATGGCATACCGATAAAGACTATGTTTTCCTTTTCGGTTAAGATTTTTTTGTATATTCTTTCGCACTCGCTTTCATCGAAATCTTTACCCAAAAAGATTTGAGAGGCAAAAATAGCCTGTGAAACGAGCATATAGAGTCCACCCTGTGCCTTTATTCCTCTCTTTTTGGCATTTAGAACAAGGTTTGAGCGAAGGGGGTTATATATTGCGTCGATAACTCCTGTAAGGTTTGGGAATTTGCTCACATCTACTATTGTGTCCTCATTTTTGGGAAACATTCCAACAGGAGTTGTGTTTATTATGATTTGAGCATCGGTGTAGTTTTTATACATCTCATCATAAGATATATCGGCATTTTCGCTCCTGCCGACTACGATTATTTCGCTTGCACCGAGGTCAAAAAGCACGGCTTTTGCTGTTTTTGATGTTCCGCCTGTGCCGAGGATAAGCGCTTTTTTACCCTCTACTTTAATCTTCGAATGGCGAATTAACGCACACATACCCTCGTAATCGGTATTATAGCCGTTAAGTTTGCCGTTTTCGTTTTTTATGGTATTGACCGCACCGATTTTCTTGGCATGTTCAGAAATTGTGTCAAGATATGGAATGACACTTTCCTTATACGGAATTGTAACATTGATGCCACAAAAGTCGGGATTTTTGAAAAACCTATCGAGTTCATTTTTTGCAAGGGGGCAAATTTCGTAAGTGTAATTTGCGATTTTTTCGTGAATTTCCTTCGAAAAACTATGACCGAGCCTTTCGCCAATTAGTCCGTATTTCATTTTAAAATCCTTTCAAGAATACATCAGTGCCATATTTTTGTGCAAGAAGGTCGGCTATGGCAAGGGCGCTTACGCTTTCGATTACAACGCACGCGCGACGGACGATTGCGGGGTCGTGTCTACCCTTTATTTGAAGGGTTGTATTTTCCATTTTAACAAAATCTACGGTGGACTGGGATTTTGAAATAGACGGGGTTGGCTTTATAGCGCAATTAAAAGTGATTGGCATGGAGTTTGTAATTCCGCCATTTACTCCGCCGTTATTATTTGTTTTGGTTGCGATTTTTCCGTCTACTATTTCAAACGGGTCATTTGCCTCACTACCTTTAAGGTCTGCCATGGCAAAACCGCTACCGAATTCAACGCCTTTCACTCCGCCAACGGAGAAAAGTGCGTGGGATATAACACTCTCAACGCTATCAAAAAACGGCTCGCCAACACCGGCAGGAATACCAGTTATAGCGGTTTGCAAAACACCGCCTACGCTATCGCCTTGGCTTGACGCTTCAAGAATTTTATCGCTCATTCTTTGCTCGGCAGTTTTGGAGATAACAGGGAAACCAAGTGCGTTAAGTGTCGCAATTTGCTCATTTAGTGTATCTAAATCATCGCTAAACTTTTCATCGCTTTCGCCTGCGCATTTTAGGATATGTGTGCCGATTTTAATACCGAGTTTTTCAAGGGCGGTTATAATTATCGCTCCGCACACAACAAGTGATGCAGTAATTCTACCCGAAAAGTGTCCGCCACCGCGATAGTCCTCGTAGCCGTGATACTTCACACTTGCCGTGTAATCGGCGTGAGAGGGACGGGCAATGCCGTAGGTATAATCCTTGCTCTTTGTGTTTTCGTTAGGGATAATTACCGCTATTGGTGTGCCTGTTGTTTTACCGTTGAACACACCGCTAATTATCTTATATTCATCTTTTTCGATGCGTGGAGTATCTGTTTTTCCACTTGGACGGCGCTTATTTAGATATGCGTCAATGCGTTCATAATCCACATCAAGACCTGCGCAAAGTCCATCTATTACTGCTCCTATTCCCTCACCGTGACTCTCACCGAATACGGTTACGGAAATGGAGTTACCGAATGTATTTCTCATATAAATACCTCTAAAACAGTTTCTTTATATCGGCAATTTTAATTTTTTTCATTTCGTAAGTGCCGATTTCTTCACATAGGACGACAGTAACCTCGTTCCCCGATGATTTTTTATCGTGGGCGATAAGGTCAATCATTTCGTCAATTTCAATGTTTGTATCAGTTGGAAGATTATATTTTTCAAGTATTTGAACAAGGCGAGGAATAACGAAAGCACCACTCAATGGTATCATTCCAAGTGCAACGCACTCACCGTGTAGCAAGTTGCCGTTTGACAAACTTTCAATAGCATGTCCTATCGTATGACCGAAGTTCAAAACTCGTCTTAAATTTTGCTCTTTTGGGTCTTTTTCAACCACATCACGCTTGATTTTAAGTGATTTTTCGATTATTTCATCGATGTCGTTTTCGATATTTTCACTCTTTTCGATAAGTTCAAAAAGGTCCTTATCAAGTGTTATTGCCATTTTTATTGATTCGCAAAGTCCTGCGCTAAACTGTCTTTTATCAAGAGTTTTTAGCACATTTGGGTCAATGACTACCGCTTTTGGTTGATAAAATGCGCCAACGATGTTTTTCACACCCATAAAGTCGATTGCGACCTTACCACCGATTGACGAGTCAACTTGTGATAGCAAGGTTGTTGGAACATTATAAAAGTCGATGCCACGCATATAAGTTGATGCGACAAAACCGGCAATATCTCCACACACTCCACCGCCAACAGCGACAACACAGTCGGTGCGGGTAAAGGAATTTTGAGTGAGCAAGGAAAGGAGTTTTTCGTAATTTTCAAAACTTTTACTCTTTTCGCCCTGTTTGAGTGTGGCAATAATCGGCTCTTTACACGACTTTGCAACGGTTTTCGAATACTCACTTGGCACTCCGTCATCGGTAACGATTAGCACCTTGCGATTGACATTTATATAGTTTGAAATTTCATTTAACGCGCCTCTTTTAAGCACGATATCGTAACTTTGCTCAGCAAGGCGAACAGGAATTATCATTTTTAACCTCTTTGATTTCTATTACTTGGCTATATTATGGTAAAAGTTAATAAAGCCTTTTATTTTTGTTCGTTAGTTTGGTATATACCCGCAAGTTTTAGACGGTCACAAATTGCGCCAAGTTCTTTTAGCATATCTTTGCCGTTTTCGGTGCTTATATTTCCGTCCGCTTCGATGTAGAAATAGTAACTCCACATAAGGTCTTTCATAGGACGGGAACGGAGATTTCTCATATTATATCCGTGAGCGCCTATTATATCAAGGGTTGAAGCAAGTGCGCCCGCCTCATTCTTTGTAGTGAAGGTTAGAATGAAGTGGTTATTCATTTTTCCGTTTGATATTGCCTTACCCTGTGCGCGAGAAAATGCGCCAAATCTTGTAGTATTATTTCGACTTGTATTTATTCCGCTTTCAACAATTTTAAGGTCGAAAATTTTTGCGGTTTCGCAAGATGCGATTGCACCGATTGTTTCATCGTTTTTCTCTTTGACAAGTTTGGCACTGATGGCGGTATTTGATGTTTCCTCACACTCGTATCCGTGTTTATTTATAAATTCCGCGCATTGAGAAAGTGCCTGTGGGTGACTATACACTTTTTTTATAGTTTCAATACTTGCGCCGTGTGGGGCAATAAGGTTGTGTTCTATTGGAAGGTCAATTACTTGATTTACATAGAGTGAACCTGCAAAAATAAGGTCCATAACAGTTCCAACATCGCCCGCAAAACTGTTTTCAAGGGGCAAAACGCAACTGTCACATTCGCCATTTTCAACCGCCTTATATGCGCTTTCAAAGTCGGGATATGAGATAAGATTTGCCTCGGGGAACATTTTCATAGCGGCAATATAGGCAAATGCGCCAGGCACACCATTATATGCTACACGCACCCCTTCATTAAGTCGTGACTGATATGCGCGAGAAATTTTCATTGTTTCCTTTAAAAAGGTAACATAATATTCGCAAATTGTCTTGTCCTCAATGTATTCGGCATTTTTCTTAACGACTTCCGCCTCTCTAACCTCATCAAGAATGGACAGGGCATGTTGCTTTTTATATTCCGCTACAAGTTCAGATGCTTTCATTCTCTTTTCAAAGAGTTTTGCCATTTCGGCATCAACTTCATTTATTATTTTTCTTGCTTTTTCAAGTCCGTTCATTTACTTTCTCCGCCTTTAATGTCGCACACGCGCATATATTATGTATAATAATAATTATATTACTCCAAATTACAAATGTCAATAAATATAGAATAAATAATCTCGTTTTTTTTGATTTGTGTGAATAAAATTTAAATATAATGAATAAAGCATCTATTTTTACGAATATATGCAAAAAAAGATACGCTACTGTGTAGCGTATCTTTTTATTGATTAGTTATTTTCGGAAGTTGCGGGAATAGCCTTTTCACCATAGAAGTGAACAGTTGCGCTATATTCTCCTTCGCCTGCGGAAGCAACTGTCAAGGTCTTGATTTCGTCGGTGTATTCAACGAGGTCAATATATCCGCCACCTGTGATTTCGTAGGTTGCCTCATTTGTTTCGCCTGCGTTTACAGTTACGGTGAACTTAACATTTGCATTTTCAGTAATTACTCTGATGATTGCAATTTCAGTTACATCAGTATGTTCAGCATCAACTTGAGTTCCGTTTGTAGATACATTTGTAAGTTCCATTGGAACGCCAACTGCCTTGCTTACTGTGATCGTTACATCAAGTGTTGCGCCGTCGTCAAATTCCTTATCCTTATGTTCTTCATATGTGCCTTCAGTATAAGTTGTATCATAGAATGACTTTTGGCAATATGCACAAGTGATAACACCTGTTGGCTCACCTGCTACGAATTGGTGATCAGCGAAGTCATTACCAACTACCTTTTCCTCGGAGTAATCGCAAAAATTACCTTCAAGGTCGGTGTTTGTGCAAGCATGAGTGCTGTATTCATACTTAACGCATGTTGACTTAGTTGTTTCTCCGCCTACCATTGTTCCAAAATCTACATTGTGAGCGTCCGGAACGATTGCTGTGTAGTTATCGTTATATTCTTTATTACATCCTGTGCAAAGATATACGGAATATCCTTGTCTCATACATGTTGGAGCAACTGTCTTGCTTGATACAAGACCCTTACCGCTTTCAACATCGTAATCATGCTCGCCTGTTGCTGGTGCGAATACATGGATTTTCTTTGCGTTTACGCATACAGCACAAACACCGTTTGCATCATTTACGCAGTTTTCACCAAGGCCGTTTGCCTGTGGGTTGTTTACACATACTGTGCAAGTTTGAGCAGTATCGCAGTCAGCGACAGCGCCGGCTGTATGTGCGATATATGAGTTAGGAGTTGCCTTAACCTTTGTTACATCGCCCTGAGCAGTTGTCTTTACACAACCGTCTTGACCGAAACGAACGCACTTATATGTTCTTGTTTCGAGTGAGTAGCATGTTGCCTCAGCAAGAACAATTCCATCTTCTACATTGTCTGAGAATTGATGTCCGAGAACTTCGCCTACATCAGCCTCTTCAGTGTAGTTACAACGAGTGCATTTCCATGTGTCGTGTTGTTTTGTTGTGCATGTTGCGGGGATAGAAGATGCGAGGTAATCAGCAGTTCTATCAATATCGTGTCCGAGTGCAGGGATAACTTCATCATTCTTTGGTGTGAAGTCAGGATCAGCATCGCCACAGTATTCACATGTCTTTGTGCGAATACCCATACCTGCTACTGTGCAAGTAGCCTCTTCAACAGGTGTGAGTTTTTCTACAAACTTATGAATAAGTTTTTCAACTGTGTTGCACTTGCGTTGGAAATCGCATCCTTCGTTTGTGCATCTTTGGAGTTCATATCCTGTTTCGTGGCATGTAGCCTCAACCTTTGAGTTTGGAACAAGTTCAAACTTATGTTCGCCAGTTGGTTGTTTGATATCAAGTTTAGCGCCACCCTTATTGTCATCACATCTTGAACATTGTTGTGTGGTGTAACCTTGGTTCTTACATGTTGGATCAACTACTGTTGAAACATAGTCGTGTCCAAGTGCAGGAATGACCTCTGTCGATGTGCTTTCGTCACATCCTGTGCATCCTGTAATTTTGTATCCTGATTCGGTACAAGTTGGAGCTTTTTCATCCTTTACAACTATTTCGCACTCGTGTCCGCATGATGCGAAAACGAAAACGAGAGTCAAAAGGATAAAGAGCATTAAAGCAATTCTCTTCATAAATATATTTCCTTTCTCTTAATACAAGTTTTCTTGTATCTTTTTACATTTCTTATTTTACTATATATAAGGGAATTTGTCAAGTATTTTGAGCATTTTCGTGAGATAGCACAAACTTCAAATGCTAAATTTGTGCAAATTGCACAATATAAAGTGGGAGATTTTGAGATTGCGACTTGAAATACAGGAAAACCTATGCATAACACACAAAAAGCCACTTCGGGTGAAGTGGCTTTTCATTAGTTTTCATCGGGGTCTACTTTGATATCATCGTCGTTATTTTGTGAATTTTCATCAAATGATACATCGGTTATTTTTGGGATATCGTTATTGTCGCTTGAAGAATCATCGTCGTCGCTTATTCCGAGAGCCTTTTCACGCTCTTTTCTAAGTTCATCTTCACGGCGTTTTTCTTCTTCGAGTTGAGCCTGTCTACGCTTGTTTTCTTCTTCGCTTCTACGCTTTTTCTCAGTTACAAGCGCCTCAACACCTTCCATTGTAGCGCCTTCCTTCATTGCCTCAACAAACTGTTCATCGTCCATAATTTCGTTACGGAGCAAGAATTCGGCTATGAAGTCAAGTTTTTCTCTATACTGTGTAAGAGTATCAACCGCAATTTTATACGCTTCATCAACGATTTTCTTAATTTCCGCGTCGATTTTTGCAGCGGTTTCCTGTGAGTAATCAGGTGTTGAACTAAAATCTCTACCGAGGAATACGGCATCGCTTGAATGGTCTGAGCCGAAGTGGATTGTGCCGAGTTCATCGCTCATTCCGTAAACGGTTACCATTTTTCTTGCAACTTGTGTTGCTCTTAAAATGTCGTTCGATGCTCCGCCTGTGTAGTCACCAAAGCAGATGCGCTCCGCAACGCGTCCACCGAGCATCATTGCGATTCTTTCCTTCATTTCCTGTTTGGATTCGCTATACTTATCCTCAACAGGTGGGGTAAGTGTATAACCGAGTGCGCGTCCGCTTGGAATGATTGAAATTTGGCGAACGGGATCTTGGCTTGGAAGAACATGGGATAGGATTGCGTGACCTGCCTCGTGAACGGCGGTATTGCGTCTTTCCTTGTCGCTCATCTTCTTTGCTTTCTTTTGTGTGCCGACTGTTACTTTAATCATTGCGTCTTCAATTTCCGCCATACCGATAAGGGCTTTTCCACGTCTTGCGGCAAGAAGTGCGGATTCATTAAGAAGGTTAGCAAGGTCAGCACCTGTAAAGCCAACTGTTGTTTGTGCAATCTTTTTAAGGTCAACTGTTTCCTCAAAAGGTTTATTCTTTGCGTGGACTTTAAGAATTTGTTCTCTACCGTTGATATCGGGATAGCCGACTGTGATTTGTCTATCAAATCTTCCCGGTCTTAGAAGTGCGGAGTCAAGAATGTCGGGGCGGTTAGTAGCGGCAATAACAATAATGCCAGAGTGTCCGTCAAATCCGTCCATTTCAACGAGAAGTTGGTTAAGTGTTTGCTCTCTTTCGTCGTGGCCACCGCCAAGACCTGCACCACGCTGTCTTCCTACTGCGTCAATTTCATCAATGAAAATGATTGCGGCATTTGAGCGTCTTGCATTATCAAAGAGGTCACGAACACGGCTTGCACCGACACCTACATACATTTCAACAAAGTCAGAACCTGACATTGAGAAGAACGGAACGCCCGCCTCTCCCGCTACGGCTTTGGCAAGAAGTGTTTTACCTGTGCCAGGAGGGCCTACAAGAAGGACACCGTGGGGGATTTTAGCGCCGAGATGTGTGAATTTTGCGGGGTTTTTGAGGTATGCAACAACCTCTTGAAGTTCTTCCTTTTCTTCATCGCATCCCGCAACATCGGAGAATTTGACAGTTTTTCCGTCACTTGGAGTGCTTCTCGCTTTGGACTTGCCAAAACTGTTCATTTTGCCGTCGGGGTGACGCATTGAGAAGATAAGGAATACTATAAACACGATAACAAGGATTGCAATCGGAATGTATTGAACGAACCAAGGGGTTTCCTTTCTCGCTATTTCCTCATATTTTTCAAGGTTGGTAACGACTCCTCGTTCTTCAAATCCTTTTTGAATATCGTAGAGGCGAGTGGTGGTATAGCCTGAGCCTATAAAGAATTGAACAAATTGATAATATTGAAGATTTGCAACCTTTACA
Organism: Eubacteriales bacterium; assembly: GCA_045578005.1. Lineage (GTDB taxonomy): Bacteria > Bacillota > Clostridia > Oscillospirales > CAG-272 > RGIG2000. The sequence goes on from JAZNJK010000157.1 coordinate 20,084, forward strand.
CGAGTTGCAAGCCCTTCGTTATTTTTATCGTTTCCGTCAAAATAGTTATCCCAATCCTCTTTTGTTTCAAAGATGATTGCGCTGTAATCATTTGGGTTAATCACATATCCGTATACGCGGTTTTCCTCAAATTGATTTACCATATCGCTATATGAATATTTTTCACCTTCATCGCTCTTCTTGAATAATGCTACTATTGTAACAACAAGCGCAATTATCAAGGCAAAATAAAACACATAGGAAAAGATACTGCTTTTTTTCTTCATTAATTTACTCCTTAATTTTGATATATTTCGGGTTTGAGAATGCCGACAAATGGCAAGGTGCGGTATTTTTCGGCATAGTCAAGGCCGTAACCCACCACGAATTCATCGGGGATTGTTGCTCCTGTGTATGTAGGAACAAATTCTACCTTTCTTCTTGACGGTTTATCAAGAAGTGTGCAAGTTACAACGTTCCTTGCACCTGCGAGTTTGAGATACTCAACAAGATAGGAAAGGGTTTTTCCACTGTCGATTATGTCTTCAACAACGATTATGTCAAGATCATCAAGGTCTCTTCTATGAAGGTCGAGAATGATATTGATTTTGCCTGTTGTTTCAGTTCCTGCTCCGTAAGAAGAAACTTTCATAAAGTCAATTTCAACAGGGCGCTTGATCTTCTTCATAAGGTCAGACATAAACACAACGCTTCCTTTAAGTATTCCCAAAAGAAGCAATCTTTTTTCTCTATTTGCGTAATCCTCATCAATTTTTTTTGCAATTTCGCTTGTGAGTTTATCAATTTGTTCCTCACTGAGCAAGATTTCTTTAATGTCGTTAAGCATTTTTCAGTCCTCCGATTATTTGTAAAATCTTATAATTGTATCTCCGTCTTTACCCGAAGAGCCGTCACGGACAAGAACCTCGGAAATTGCGACAATTCCGTCGTTATCGCAAATTAGCGGTATTTTATCTCTTGTATGGGACGGGATTTTTTTCTCACTTAGGATTTTTTTGACTTTTTTAGTCATTTTTCCGTGGCGAATGGTGTCGCCGTCTTTTTTGGAACGAGCAACAAGATTGCCGTTTATGTTTTTGAGTTTTAGCGTAAAATAAAGGTCTTTACCTATTGGAATTTCATCGCACATATAAGCAAGTGTTACGCCTATTTGTGGGATTTCATTAAGTCCTTGTTTAATAGGAATACAAAATTCGACCTGTGCAAGCATATCGGTCTTGACAAAGGTGAAATAATCGCCCTCGCATTTAAAGGACACACCTTTGCAAAGATTGATAACGCCACCGCGTTTACCGTTTTCGATAAAATCGAGGCAAGCAGTGATTGATTTGTAATCAAGGTTTTCGCCCGAAAGGGTTTTGAGAACACGGACGGTTACGCTTTTATGCAAATCAAGTACGTTTTTTCTTGGAAGATTACCTTTTTGACAAAATTGGTTTATAAAATTTATCGCCTCGGCACTAATCATATCATCGTCCTGTCTAAGAGATGCACCGAGTCTTGCAACGGACTCATCAAGTGCGGGATTTAACTCTTTTAGGGCGGGGACAATTTTATGTCTTATATAGTTTCTTGTGTAGTCGGTGTCGCTATTTGTTGAGTCGGTGACGAATGGAATTTCGTTTTCGGAGCAATACTTAAGAATTTTTTCACGGCTTGTCAAGATGAGTGGGCGAAGGATTTTTCCGTTTTTCGGTTTGATTCCCGAAATGCCATTTGCTCCGCTACCTCTTGCAAGGTTGAAAATAACGCTTTCAATATTATCATCGGCATTATGGGCGGTAAGAATTGCGTCAAAGTTTCGTTTGGCTCTTTCTTTTTCGAAAATTTCATAACGGACTTCTCTTGCCATTTGTTCAAGTCCGATATTTTTTTCTTTTGCCAATTTAGGAACATCAACTGTGTAAACAGCAATTTCAACGCCATATTCTTCGCATATGCGAGTGCAAAAGGTTTCATCTCGTTTCGCTTCATCACCACGAATCATATGATTGACATGAACGCAAACGACCTCTTTTGCTTTATCTTTAAAGTAATGCAAAAGTGCGCTTGAATCCGCTCCGCCAGAAAATCCTATTATGACCTTGCCATATGCGTCATCAAGACCGTTTTGAGTTACGGCAAGTGCAATTTGTTCATTCAAGCGGATCACCTCGTTACTGTTTTTATGAGCCGAGAGCGACTCTTATATAAATAATATATTACAATAAAAAATGTTAAAATGCAATAGTTATGTTTAAAAATTTTTCTTTATAAAATTAAATTTCATCATTTCAACACATAAAAAAAGATTATTTCACAAAATTAACACATTAAAACTTAATTAGGAAGGGGCTTACTTATTTGGAAATTATTTTGCATTGATGTTTTATGTGTCTTATTGTAAAATAAATGTGAAGGAGTGATATTTTATGAAAAACAGGAAAAAAAGAAGGAAATTAGGGCGAAAAGTGAAAGAGTTTCTTTTTCTTTCTCGCTCCGATGTTTTTTACATATTTAAGATGTGCATTTTACTCATTTTCCTACTTTGTTTTTACGGGTTAAAAGTAGTGATTTTGCCCGAAAACGCTCTCGAATTTCATCTTGCACAGTTTCAAATGAACGAAATTATCGAAAGTGTTATTGCTTCGGTTTTTATACTTTTCGGCTCTATCTCCCTGTTTTACAAGGTGTTTTGATTTTTTGTGCAATTTGTCACTTGAATATTCATTCTTTTTGAAAATATTCACTGTTTTTTGTGAGATTTTTTGTCAAGTCTTTTTTGAAAATTTTTAAAATTCTACACCTCATTTTTGACAATTGTGGAAATTTCGACATTATTTTCGGAGTTTTCCACGGTTTTAGGGTGTGGAAAAGTGGATAAATTCCACGGTGTTTCAAGAGTTTTTCACGCTTTCCACGGAGTTTTCCACGCCTTTTTGCGTTTTTTCGGTGGATTTATTTTCGAGGTATTAATCGGCAAGTGCCGAAAATGATTTTGTGCAAGTTGTATAAAAACAGTTAGTAGACTAATTAATTTTATTGATGTGATTTTTTATAAAAATTCGGCATTTTGACCAAGTGTGAATACCGACATTTGCCAAAAATGAATATATTCACCGAGCGATTTTTGAACATTTTATGAACTCGTTTTAAACAAAGTTACAAATGGCGATTTTTAGAGTGAAATTTAACGGGATAGGACTGTGACTTTTTGGGGTTTTCGAGGTGATCGAGGGACTTTTAAAGCAATGAGTTGGACTATTGGCGGTATAAAAAAGCAACCGAGGCTTTTCGGTTGCTTTTTAGTGTCTACCATCATTATATCATCTTACTTTATGATGTTTTTTATTGAGTGGCGAAACTAAGTCTTATTCTATAATTTGATTTACGAAGTTTTTGATTTTGGGGTGGATTACTTCGTGTTGGGGGTTAAGGACATGTTGGGCATAGAGGATTGTGAGTTTTTTCTCGGGGTCGATTGATGCCATAAAACCTGCTGCCCCGTCCCAGCCGAATTCACCGATTGAGCAAAGGTTTCCGCCTCTACCAACTCCGATTTTGGTGCGGACACCGAAGCCGTAGCCGTATTCGGCATTATTCATCCACGAACGGAAGTTTTTAAGTGCCTCGGGTTCTTCAAGAGTGTTTGTTCTCATAAGGTTAACGCTTGCTTTTGATAGAATTCGTGCTCCGTTTTCGCCCATTCCGTAGTTTGTGAGGGCATATGCGAATTTTGCGTAGTCATCGACTGTTGTGATAACACCTGCTCCGCCCGAATCATATTCTTCACCGAAGATATACTGATTGCGTTTCTCTACTTTTTCGGGAATGCCCTTTGAGTAATTAAACGCATAGAGTGAGCATATTCTATCCATCATTTCGGGGGTGGTATGGTAATAACTGTCGTTCATACCGAGGGGTTCAAAGATAACGCGTTTTACATAATCGGCAAAGCGTTCCCCTGTTGCGACCTCTACAAGCGCGGCTAAAACATCGTGACAAAGGCTATATTGCCAGTTTGTGCCAGGTTCAAAATCAAGTGGGCGCTGTGCGATTGCACGAACCATTTCACGAGTTGGGCATTTAGGGTTTTCAGCCATTAGTTTTTTCATCGGCTCAGTTCCCATATCGTAGTCAAGACCTGCGGTCATTGTGAAAAGGTCGCAAATTTTGATATGTCCCTTCATTGGCTCGAGTGTTTCGGTGCCATCGGGGTGTTTTGTTCTTATTTTGCAATCCTTAAACTCGCCAAGATACCACCAAAGCGGGTGGCCAAGAAGAAATTTGCCCTCTTCCATTGCGTGAAGGGCGGCGGTGCAGGTGATGAGTTTTGATGCGGAATAGAGGAAAAACAGTTCGTTTCCGTTCATCTTCTTTTTGCTTTCAAGGTCGCTATATCCTGCGTAGTATCTAAATACTTCCTTGCCGTTATGTAGGACTTTACAGTCAAATCCCGGAACTTTTTCTCTTACTAATATTGTATCAAGATAATTTTTGAGTGATGAAAAGGTATACATTTTTCTTGTCCTCTTTTTATTATTTTCATAAGACGGCCCTCTCGGACCGTCTTTTTTTAGCGTATCAATTATTTTGAAAAGGTCAAAAATTCGATAGTTGTGTCTTTGGAATTATAGCCAACAAAGATATATTCGCACTCGCCATCGGTTTTTGGAACTCTATTATAAGTTTCTTCGGTTATATTATAAATGAAGAAAGAATCGTATTCGGGAAAAATTACAAACTCGAACTCATTATAGAGTTTTTCGGGTGGGAATGTAAACCATATGATATTTTCGTTGGACTCTTTAAAACTGTTGTCGAATTGGGTGAGTTGCTTTTTAGACATATGAGCAACTGTTTTAGTAATCTCAATATCGGTTGTTTCATCGAGTGGAACGCTTAACACTTCTTGTTCGTATCTTCTTGCCTCGGGGGGAGTGATTTGAGTTTTTTCGCAAAGTTCGGTAACTAATATTGCAAGTGGGTCGCCACCCTCTTCACTGTCTCCGTTATCGAGAACTGTTGCAATCGCAAATATGAGCATAATCGAAACTGCAAGAGCAATAATTGCTATAAATATCTTTTTCGATTTGTTTCGCGGTTGATTTTTTGAGTTTTTGAGTCTAATTTGCGCTTCAAGATTGAGCAAAAACGGTTTCATTTTACTACCGAGTGAGAAAAGGCTCTTTCTTATGCAGTAGCATATACTGTCGTGTCTTATAATGATAAGATGCTCAACATCCATAACTTGCTCAATTTCTTTATAAGGAACTTTTACGAACTTCAAAAGTTCAGAACCTTTATAAAGGCGGTATTCAAAGTAGGTATTGAAAAATTTAAATTCCTCTACTTTGCCTTGGAACTTTTGAATTGTGTCGGCAACTATATTCTTTATGCCCGATTTGCACAAAACTGCAATTCCGAGAGTGAAGAGTCCAAGAACAAATGAAACATAGTTAAAACGGTCACTTATCGGTATTGACAAAAAACTAGTCGTTATCAAAATTGCAGAGATAATCCACAAAAGTTTCATAAAACCTTTATTCAAGGCTTTTACAGACACTTCGATATCCTTTTCGGTTGAAGATTGGACAAAGGATTCATGAATTTTAGGTGTTTGTGTGGATTGTGGCTCGTTAATTTTTTCGTCGGTGTTATTCTCGCCATCATTTTCGCCGTTATTTTCTTCGGTCAAGAGTGTATCGGCATCGGTTTTTTCGGTAGCGGAGTCGCCATCGGCTATGTCACCGTCATTTGTTTCTCCATTTTCGTTAGAAGAAACATCTATGTTTTCGGCATTTTCGGTGTCGGTTGATGTGGAGTCGTTTACTTGCAACTCGGCATCGGCAAAATCGGTATTGGTTATTTCATTTTGTGACTCATTTTCAAGAGTGTCTTCTCTTTCAAAATCCTTATCGCTCATATTAAACGCCTCCTTGTTTTATTTATTCGGTGTCCTCACTTGAAGTTTGGACTGTTTGTTCGCCCACATCAATGTTTTCGGCACTGACGGGTGCGGTGATGTTTTCGGTGTTTTCTTGCGCGAGATTTTCATTTGATGCAACTTCGTTTTCATTAGGTGCATCTTGCGAAACCCCTATACCCGCCTCAGCAACTATGCTACCGATAGAAAGGTCGGTAAGCGTTGGGTCATCGGAATCGACAAAACTGTGTAGGGCATCAACAAGTTTTTTTCTAAATAATGCGGCTTTTTCTTCCGCCTTTTCAGCCTTGACTGCTTGTCTAAATGTTTTGGGGAATTTTGTCGGATTTTCATCAAGTCCGAGTTTTAGTCTTTCCTGAGGTGGAAGTTTCTTTGTTGCCTCACTTTCGGCATCGATTGGAATTACCTCATATGGCTTTGGCAAAATTTTATTTTCGCAATCGAATTTCTTCGGGTTTACATTATCGAACATTCCAAAATGGAACGGAACAACAACCTTTGCGCTAAGGTCTTTCGCAAAACGCTCGGCATCGTTAATATTCATAGTGCTATACTGTCCGCTAATTGGAACATACGCAACATCTATATTTTTTGGAAGTTCCTGAACGAGATACTTATTATAAAGAGTATTTCCCGCAATATAGATTTGTTTATTTGTATAACTATCTTCGATGATTACACCAAAAGCAGTCTTATCATCGGTTTTACATCTAACACCTTTTACAAGAAGATGTCCAAGAGTCCATTCGTCGCCCTCTTCAAACATAACATTCGTATATCTTCCCGCAATGCGTTCGCTATAAAGTTTATGATATGCCTTTTCAGAAGCGAGAACTACTGTGCGCTTTCTTGTTTTATAAAGGTATTTTTTAACCGTTGCCATATCCGCGTGGTCGGGATGGGAG
>JAZNJK010000158.1:0-7441 GCA_045578005.1 Eubacteriales bacterium
AACCGTGTATTTACGGCATTAAGTGTGGTTTTAATTGTATTCCCGGTAGCCTTTATCCCTTTTGACAAGTTTGCTCCTTGTAGTATATTTATACAACTGCGTCGCAACCTTGCCAAAATCATCTAAAAATACATCGGTTTAAGGTGCTTTGCATTTTAGAACGAGCCAAAAGGCTTGTATTCAAGGCAAAATTTTGCCGACATATAAAAATATTTCAAAAAATTTTAACACAGAAGACGGGACTTTTGTCCGTTCCAAAACTGGTTCGTTCCATTCCCGTCAGGCATTGATTATTCTTGCTTGAACTGTGCATTATAAAGCATCGCATATGAGCCGTTAAGTTCCAAAAGTTGATCGTGTGTGCCGATTTCGGTAATTTTTCCGTCATCGACAACGGCAATTTTATGCGCATTTTTAATTGTTGAGAGTCTATGTGCTACAACTATCGTTGTCCTGCCCTTGCAAAGTTCATCAAGTGATTTTTGAATGAGAATTTCAGTTGCATTATCAAGCGCACTTGTCGCCTCATCAAGAATGAGTATTGGTGGGTCTTTTAAGAATACACGAGCAATTGACAATCTTTGCTTTTGACCGCCCGAGAGTTTAACTCCACGCTCACCTATTACGGTTTCGTAACCGTTTTCAAGGCTCATTACATAGTCGTGAATGTTCGCTCGCTTTGAGGCGGTAATAATCTCTTCCTCGGTTGCGTCGGGATTGCCGTATAGGATATTTTCTCTTATGCTTGCGTTGAAAAGATACACATCTTGTTGAACAATTCCGATGTTTTTGCGTAGCGACTCCATTGTGATGGTATGAATTTCTTTACCGTCGATGAAAATATTGCCGTGTTCAACATCGTAGAAGTGGGGTATTAAGTGACATATTGTCGTTTTTCCGCCACCGCTCGGACCGACAAGGGCAAGCATTTCGCCCTCATCTATTTCAAGGTTTAGTGAGCGCAACACATCTTTGTCGTTTTCGTATCCGTAAGACACATTTTCAAAGCGAATATTTCCACGCACGGTGTCGATTGGGGTTGCTCCCTCGCTATCTTTTTCGGGGGGAGTGTCGATAATTTCAATAAATCGTCTAAATCCCGTAACTCCGTTTTGGTATTGCTCCATAAAGCCGATAAGAGTGTTTACCGGTCCTATAAAGAGGTTTACCGACACGATAAATGCGGTGTAGTCGCCAAGCAAAATATTTCCGTTATAGAGGAAAAGACCACCTGCGATAAGCACTATAACATTGAACACATCTGTTATGAATGTGGTTGTAGAATGGAAAATTCCCATCGCCTTATATGACTTTTCTCTCGCTTGAACGAAGAAACGGTTACCAACCTCAAACTTCTTACTCTCTTGCTCATCATTTGTATATGCCTTTGTAACACGAATGCCCGAAATACTGCTTTCAAGTGCGCCATTTATCTCGCCTACCGCCTGTCTACTCTCGGTAAAGGCATTGCGCATTCTTTTTCTTAAAGCAACTGATGCAATAACAAGAAACGGCACGCACGCAAAAACGATGAGCGTGAGCCAAATATTGATAGTTGCCAAATACACAAACGAGGTGACAATCGAAATTGATGAAATCAGAATATTTTCAGGTCCGTGGTGAGCAAGTTCACTAACTTCCCAAAGGTCGCTTGTCATACGAGTCATAAGTTTGCCCGTTTCGTTATCATCGTAGAATTTATACGGGAGTTTTTGCAAGTGGTTGAAAAGGTCGCTCCTCATTTTCGCTTGCATTTTGACTCCTATTCTATGACCTTGATACTGAATGAAGTAGTTCAGTATCATTCTCACGATATACAAAACAAGCAAAAGAGAGCCGAAAATTATTATCGCGCGATATTGCTTATTCGGGATAAAGTCGTTTAGCATATACCTTGTTATAATTGGATAGAAAATTCCAACCATTGCCACGGTGAGCGATGCAAGAAGGTCGAATGTGAGCATCACCTTGTGTGGCTTGTAGTAGGCCAAAAATCTTTTTATCATATGTTTTCTCTTTCCTTTTCGCCAACAAAATGGCGGTTTTTAAAATTTCGCTTATTTAGACACAGTGTCGCTTATTTTAGGGTTATCATTGCTTATCTTGGGGGCTGTGTCGCTTATTTCAACTTTTTTCCGTCGGAAAACGCCTTGCCTACGGTCTCACCGATTTTGTTATATGTATGGTCGGCACAGTTGTAGAGAATGGGATTTAATTTTGATATATCAATTTTTCCGTCGGTAATGGTGCTTTCGTCGGCGGACGTTGCCAAAATTTTGCCTATCAAAATCTCGCTATCGGTATCGTAACTTTCAAGTTCACATTCAAGCACGAAGGATAGTTCACTAAATATAGGGGCATTTACCTTATCGCTTTTTTCTACGGTAAATCCGCATTTGGAAATTTTATCGGCACGGTCGTTTCCTGACACAATTCCAACATAGTCACAGGCTACGACTGTATCGGCAGTTGCCATATGAACGGTAAAATCACCCGTTTTAAGAATGTTTTTTACCGTTTTATGGTCTTGACTTAAAGTTAGGGCAATTTTATTTGTGTCACACGCCATACCCCACGCACAGTTCATTGCGTTGGGGACTCCGTTTTCATCATATGTGCCGATAATAAGCACGGGCATAGGGAAAATGAACGGTTTTACACCTAAATCTACTCTCATTTTACACCTCAATCCAAGTTAAGTGAGTCAAAAATCGACTTCAACTGCTCGGCACTTTCCTTTAATTTTTTAAGTTCTTCATCACTAAACGAAATCGGCACATCAGCCTCAATTCCGTCGTCACCGATAATGGCGGGCATACTAAGGACAACTCCGTCTATTCCGTGTTCACCGTGAGTCATATGCGAAATTGGAAGAATTGACTTTTCATCACGGGTAATTGCCTCACATATGCGCTTTACTGCGATTGCAATTCCGTAATAGGTCGCCCTTTTGCGCTCGATTATTTCATATGCGCTATTTTTTACCTTTTTAGCGATTTCCTCATTTGCCTCGGCATGACGGAAATGACCTCTCATCTCACAAAATCGTTCAAGCGGAATTCCCGATATATTCGCACTGCTCCAAGCGACAACCTCGCTATCTCCGTGTTCGCCAACGATAAACGCATGGACACTTCGGCTATCGACCATAAGGTGTTCACCAAGTTGATATTTTAGTCTTGCGGTATCAAGCACAGTTCCTGAGCCGATAACTCTATGTTCGGGAAATCCCGACAATTTAAGCGCAACCTGTGTCAAAATATCGACAGGATTTGACACGATAAGAAGCACACCTTGACAAGAGCGCTTTGCAATTTCGGGGATAATTTGTTTGAAGATTTCCACATTTTTGTGAACAAGGTCGAGGCGAGTTTCACCCGGCTTTTGACCTGCTCCTGCGGATATGATGATAATTCCCGCATCGACAATATCATCGTAGTCACCCGCATAGATTTTCATATGTCTTGTAAACGGCACACCGTGACTAATATCCATAGCCTCCGCATATGCTTTTTCTTTATCGGCATCTATTAGGACGATTTCGGAGTAAAGTCCGCTTTGCATAAGTGCAAACACACTTGCCGAGCCAACATAACCGCAACCAATCATCGCTATTTTTCTTGAACTTACACAACATTCATTCATATTATCACCTCATAATTTAGTTTTTTCTTTTACTATTTAATTTTACCATAGTTTTAAATAAAATTCAATAAAAACAAAAAAATAGCAACCTGATAACGATGTTATCAGGTTGGCATTGGCTTATATTCTCTTTTTGGGAGTTTATCCGCACCTTCAATTGTGCCTGTGTGGGTTGTGAAGAAAAAGAGCATTTCGATAAATCCTTTATTGAGTGAAATAAACTCCTCGGTATCTATCATTTGCATAATTTCCTCTTTTGTTGCCCACTTTACCGCTTGCACTTCGGTCGGTTGAATAGTTACATCGTTTATGTCAAGGTCGTCCATGACAAGGACATAGATGTCGTTAAATCCACCGTCGTATTTTATCGTCATATGTGGGCGGACCTTTTCGAAGTCGTATTTTATTCCAAGTTCTTCAAAAAGTTCTCTTTGAATTCCCATTTGGCTCGTTTCCCCTGACACAACACAACCGCCTGCCGAAATATCCCATAGGTTTGCAAACGCGCGTTTCGTGCTTTGGCGCTGTTGAATGAGCATTTTGCCCTCGCCATTAAATATCGCTACATGAACCGATATACGAAAGCGGTCCTCGGGGATTTTGTAACCTCTTATCATCGTTTCCCCTGTCTTTTGTCTGTTCATATCGTAAAGATCCCAAACTTCCATAATGTTTCTCCTTTTCGTTAATAACTTTTTGATACCTTTATTATAATCTATATAAGCGCCCGTCGGTCACAAAACGGGTGACGAAATTCAAAGTTAAAACCACATTCCGTAGAATGTGGTTTTTAGTAATCTTACTTAGATGGTTTGATAAGGAAAAGAATGATAAGAATCCAACCAACAACCGGAACAAGAAGCCAGAAAATGTTGAACCATTTCTTTCCCGCATCTCTTAATCTACGGAAGAAAATCGCAAGACCAGGAAGAAGGTTTATTGCGCTCCAAATTAGTGAAGCGGTTGGGAGAATTACACCAAGAATTGCGGTTACGATAATGTTAGCAAGAAATGCCCACCAAAAGCCGCCAACAGTTGTTCTACCACCGAAATTAATAAATCCCTTCCAATAGTTTACATACGCTTTAATCATCTCAAATGTTCTCCTTTCTTGCATAGTATATTTTAATTGTATCACACGATTTTGGCTTTGTCAATAATTTTAGTTTATGTTAGTTTGAGGCAAAGCGCCTTAAACAAGTTTAAAATACCAACCGCCCTCGGTATCGTAGGCAATCTCGGTGTCTACTCCGTAGGTTTCACCGATTTTGAGTTTTATAACATAGGTATAGTAGCGAATGTAGGCAACATCGTCAATGACTGCGACAAGTGCGGCTTCACAACCGTTTTTCCACGGCATTAGATAACTTATAGGATCTATCCATTGTATCGGGGCTCCGTCCATTTCACTTAAAACATAGCGATGGACAACTCCATCACTCGGTCCGCCCGAATTAGAGCCACCTATTCCGTAATACCAAGTTCTAAATTGAACCTCTTTTGCGTTTTTGTTTCCCCTAATTAAAACTTTATCAAGTTTTTTGATTTCTTCATCGGTAATTTCCATCATGGTTTTCTCCTTTGTGTGTGATTTCAACATAGTCTGGTTTACAATAAAATCTTGCTTTAAAATTCTATTATTGCAACATGCGGACGGTGGTCAGATGATATAACTTCGGGAATTTGCGCAAAGGTGACCGCCATATCCTTTGATGACAAGATGTAGTCGATTTTAATTCTCGGTGCATCGCTTGGGAATGAAGGTGTATTTTCGCAAAATCCCTTTGATGTATCGTTTAAACGCTCAAAAAGTGGGGATAGAATGGGGCTTGACGGCTCTAAATTGAAATCGCCCATCAAGACACATTTTTCATCTCTTATATGCTTTAAAACTTCCTTAACCGCATTTTCCTGTTCATCAACTTCAAGACCGAAGTGAGTAACTATTACTCTGAGTCCGTTTTCAAGGTCGCACACAAGCACACACCTTGTTTCGTAATATCCCTTTGGGTTTGCTCTCGGATTTGGGTCGGGGATTATGTGCGTTTTAACCTCTTTTATCTTAAATCTTGACAAAATTCCGTTTCCGTAAGGACCGTCGGCATCGTCAATCGCTTTTGCAAAATAATGCTCTTTTAGGTCGGTTAGGTCGCTCAACTTCTTCGTTTGTGCTCCGTATTTTGCACCCTGTGCCTCATCAAACATTTCGTTTAGTCCGACAATGTCCGCCCCTTGCTCCATTATAGTCTTTGCCATAAGGTCGTAATCTACCTTTCTTGCAAGATAGCCAAGACAGTGTTGAGTATTAAAACTCATCAACTTGATTTTAGTCATTTTTGTCTCCCTTTGCCTCTTTTTTGTTTTCGAAATGAATTCCTTCAAGGCGCTCATTTGCGACTGTGCGCTCAATTATCGCCTTTACAAGTGCATCAAGTTCGCTTCCCTCGGAATAATCCGCCTCGGCAAAATACTTAATACGGTTCTCATTTAGCATTTTATAGACACGCCCCTTGTCCTTTGTGTCGGGATTAAATACGCCAATTGAGTGTCCGCCATAGGAATTTACGAGTTTCATACACGGAATGTCGGTTGCGCTATCTCCAAGGTAAACGATGTTTCTAAACGGGACTCTTATTTGCTCGGGAGCGAAGTAATCGTTAACACCTGGGTCGTTTACATCAAGCACACCCTTTTGAATTCTAAATAAGAACTGCGTTTTGTTCGTATAGTTTACAATTTGCGCAGGCCACTCGGCAACGCCACGCTCGTTATAGTAAAATGAACTTGCGTAAATGCGCTCAAATGCGCCGTTTTTGGCAACGACTGTTCCCTCAATCATTTCTTTAAGACCTGATGAGATTATGTAATGTTCTACCTTCACTCCACGCTCTTTACCAAACTCTCTTATGCGCTCAAACCAAGTATCAACGCCCTTGAAAAGCGCAACCTTTGAACCATACTCGGCAAGAGTTTTCTTAGTGAAAACGAGGTTTCCCTCCGCCTCTTTAACCATTTTGAGCATATATGCGGAGTTGTTATCCATTTCGTTTTGCTCGGCAAGAACGTTTGTTTCGTGCCAAAAACGGTCTACATCAAAACCGACGGACTGAATGTAGCCTTGCGCTTGCATATCATCGGGGGATAGTGTTTTATCAAAGTCGTAGCAAATTGCCAAAACGATATCTTCTCCCTTTGTTTTTCTTTCGAACGGAACATCAATTTTCATATTTTCTCCTTAATTTAGCCAAGTTTCGATTTTTCGTTTAAAATTTGCGTTTTAGCGATACATCACGCACTAAAATCCGATTTTTTCCATCTTTTCAAGTAGGTTTTTAGCAAGAGTTAGTGAGCCGAGTTCGTTTGGGTGAATTCCGTCGGCAAAGAAGTCATCGCTTTGTGGCACAAGGTCAAAACCGTCTACCACCTTTATATTTTCATATTTTGCGCACTCTCTTGCGATAACGCTACGACACCAATCAAAACGCACATAGTCGGTATCACGGTTTTTCCAAAGCGGAGTTATGCTAATTATCGGCACATGTCCGTAGATTTTGTTTAATTTCTCGTAATATTCGATAACCGCCTTTTCGTAATCGTAACCATGCTCGAAGCAAAAAATGTCGTCATAATTTGTGCCGAGAAATACGATTATTTTATCGGGAACAAATTCATCGAGTGGGAACGGACAAAGGTCAATCGGCTCATAACGGTAACCGCCAACTCCTTGTTTGAGGGCATTAAATCCTTTTTCACGGCAAATGATGTTTGCGTATGCCATCGAGGAGTGGTCAGGGCC
>JAZNJK010000159.1:0-25243 GCA_045578005.1 Eubacteriales bacterium
ATCCTTACCGTCGACAAAAACCTTACCGCTATCGGGCTTTACAAGACCGTTGAACATCTGAATAAGAGTGGATTTACCCGACCCTGTGTGTCCTATTATGCCTGTTATAACATTCTCCTCTACCGCAAGAGAAACATTATCAAGAGCGTTTATTTCATATGGAGTTTTTTTGCCATATACAAAATTCACATTCTTTAACTCTACTATCGACATTTTTCTTTCCTGTTTTCTTTTTACGATTACTTGTGAAAATTAGTTGTTTGTTTCGTTCTTTAAGTGATTTATTTCCTGTGCGATAAGGTTGGCACAGGTGTCAAAATCATACACTCCCAAAGGGATATTTAAGTTTAGTTCTTTGTTAAGTTTATAAATGAGTTCTACTCCTTGCGGAACTTCAAGTCCTGCGCTCCAAAGTTTTTCGGTTTCACAAAAGACATTTTTAGGTTCACCTTCAAGGTAGATTTCTCCGTTTCTCATAACTATCACTCTATCGGCAAGCGATGCCTCGTTCATATAGTGCGTTATAAGGATAATTGTGATGCCTTCTTCACGGTTTAGACGCAAAATGGTGTTCATAACATCGCGCCTTCCCATTGGGTCAAGCATTGCGGTTGACTCGTCAAATATGATACATTCGGGCTTCATGGCTATAATTCCCGCAATTGCAACTCTTTGCTTTTGTCCGCCCGAAAGTTTATGAGGGGCATGTCTTGCGTAGTCGCTCATATTGACAATTTTTAGTGCATCATCAACTCTTTTGCGGATTTCGGTAGGCTCAACACCTAAATTTTCAGGTCCGAAAGCAACATCTTCCTCGACTATTGTAGCGACAATTTGGTTATCGGGGTTTTGAAATACCATTCCAACACTTTTGCGAATATTTAACACATCATCTTCGGTAAGTTCATCAGATGTTATATCTTTACCGTGAACATATATTTTGCCCTCATTTGGGGTCAAAATCATATTCATAAGTTTAGCACAGGTCGATTTGCCTGAGCCGTTATGACCGAGGATTGCAAGAAATTCGCCTTTTTTCACCTCTAACGATAGGTTTTTTACTGCGAAAATTTCCCTTTCTCGTTCCTCGCCTGTGTATGAATATGACACATTGTCAAATTTGATTATAGGTTGTTCCATTTTTTCTCCTATTTGGATTATTCCTCTACTCCGTCGGCTACCCAACGCGCGCTTGCTCCACATGGAAGAAAACTCTTTGTTTGGGTCACGGGCAGGGTAAGTTCAGCGGTGCTTGACTTTCCACCATGTTTTTTAACGATTTCTATATCAAGGACATATCCCATTGTGCGAGCGCTAAGTCCTGTGGTATAGGAATTTATAAGGAAGAATAGCGGATCATCGGAGATGACCTTTTCGCAAAGAGCGACAAAGTCACAAACCGCATCTTCAAGTTTCCAAACTTCACCGCTTGGTCCTCTACCATATGAAGGTGGGTCCATTATAACGGCATCGTATTTATTTCCGCGACGGATTTCTCTTTCGACGAATTTTCTACAATCATCAACTATATAGCGCACAGGTGCGTCGGCAAGACCGCTAAGTGCTAAATTTTCCTTTGCACACGCAACCATTCCTTTTGATGCGTCTACATGGACAACACTTGCTCCCGCCTTAGCGCATGCGGCGGTTGCTCCGCCTGTGTAGGCAAAAAGGTTGAGGACTTTTACTTCCTTACCTTGCGCCTTTCTCTTCTTTATGAGTTCACTAAACCAATCCCAGTTTGCGGCTTGTTCGGGGAAAAGACCTGTATGTTTAAATCCCATTGGTTTAAGGGCAAAGGTTAAGTCCTTATAATTTATTGTCCACTTTTCAGGGACATCGTTTTTAATCCAAGCGCCACCGCCCGAATTTGAACGACGATAGATACCATGGGCGCTACGCCAAAGTTTATGTTCTCTCTTCCCCTTCCAAATTACTTGTGGGTCGGGACGAATGAGAATGTAGTTTCCCCATCTTTCAAGGCGTTCACCATCAGAGGTGTCAAGAAGTTCATAATCCTTCCAATTTTCTGCTATATACATAAAGATTTCCTCACATTTTATAGTATTTTCCGAGTGGGCTACCGCCTGCGTGTCCTTGACAAATTGCTATTGCAAGTGCGTCGGCAGTATCATCGGGTTTTGGCGGTTTAGGTAGTTTAAGAATTGAAGTTACCATTGCGATTACTTGTTTTTTCTCGGCTCTACCGTAGCCAACAACCGCTTGTTTTACTTGAAGAGGGGTATATTCGTTTATTTTAAGTCCCTTTCTATGTGCGGAAAGAAGGATTGTCCCTCTTGCCTCGGCAACACTGATACCTGTCTTTTGGTTTGTGTTCCAAAAGAGTTCCTCAACTGCCATTACCTCGGGTTTATATTTATCAATTATTGTATTCATTCCGTCAAAAATTTGAAGGAGTCGCTCCTCGACGGGAAGTCCCGCTTTTGTTTGGATTGAACCGTAACCGCGGACATAAAATTTGCCCTTATCATATTCAACAACGCCCCAGCCGACAATAGCAAGACCGGGGTCTATTCCTAAAATTACCATATTTACCTCGTTTTTCACGAAAACAAAATTATTCAGAATATATTGTAGCACAAATTTTGCCATATGTCAAATAAAATATATAATATTTTTGCGAGTGTGCGCAAATATGTCAATATTCTTTAAGTATTAAAATAAAATTACTTAGTATAGTTGATTTTTTTGCAAGGATATGGTAAAATGATTATGTATAATGTTTTGCAAATGGGCTTTTGATTTTGCAATTTTAGATTATTTAAGGAGAAATTATGTCACCAATTCCTGTAATCAAATTAGGAGATGTGCTTGAAATGAAAAAGCAACATCCGTGCGGTAGCCATTCTTTCAAAGTTTTAAGAGTTGGCTCGGATATAAAACTTTCGTGTGAAGGGTGTGGTCGAATACTCGAACTCGAACGCATTAAAGTTGAAAAAATGATAAAGAAAATCATTCCTTGCGAGGGCGAAAATGGATAATATTGAAAATGTTTTAATTGATAATGACACCGCCCCAAACGGTAGTAAGCCAAACAAATTTTCATCTTGGTTTAAGGCGGTTTCGGTAAAGGTATGGAGTTTTATAAAGGCTAAAACATATCTATATCCCTCATTTTTAATTCCTGTTGGGGCAATACTTATTGTCTATGCGATAATCGGTGTTTTCCCGTTTGGAGAGCGCTCCATTTTGACACTTGATATGAACGCTCAATACATTTATTACTTTGAGCAAATGAGAGATATTTTCACAGGCAATGGCTCACTAATTTACACTTGGGAAAGAGTGCTTGGCGGTGAATTTTTAGGTTTCTTTACCTACTACGCATCATCACCATTTTTACTTCTTCTCGTGTTATTCCCTTCTTCACTTATCGTTGAAGCAGTAACGCTTATAATGATTTTGAAATGCGGAATTAGCGGTCTTACCTTTGCTATTTATCTTGACAAAACGGGCAGACGCAAAGATTTCATTTCTTTTGCTATGTTTTCGACTATGTTCGCGCTTTGTGCTTATGCTATGGCATATCAGTCAAACACTATGTGGCAAGATGCGCTTATGTGGTTGCCTTTACTTACACTTGGAATTGAAAGGATTGCGACAACAGGTCATTTTAAGTTGTATACAATCATGCTTGCACTAATTGTGTGGTCAAACTACTACATTGGTTTTATGGCATGTATTTACACACTTATCTACTTTATTTGTTTCATTTGTTCACGCGACAAAGAAGAATTAAATCCTCTTGGTGAAAAGTATCACAGGCTCAAAAGTTTTATTCGAATAGGCATATGCTCCGTTGTTGCGCTTATGATAGTATGCGTTATTATCCTTTGCGCTATCTACTCCATTTCCTTTGGAAAAACTGACGGAACAATCCACGATATGACACTTGAACTTCGCTTTGACTTCCTTGATTTTGTGGCGAAAATGTTTATCGGCTCATATGACACTGTGCGCCCTGCGGGACTTCCCAATGTTTACTGCGGTATTCTCACTTTGTTTATGCTTCCTCTTTATTTCATGTCAAAGAAGGTTAAACCGAGAGAAAAAATTGCTTATGGTGTTCTTGCGATATTCTTTATAATGAGCATGTCAATAGATGCGATTGACCTTGTATGGCACGGACTTCAAATGCCTGTATGGCTCAATTACCGATACAGTTTTATGCTATCGTTTATTCTTCTCGTGATGGCATATAAGGGATTTGAGGCACTTGGCGACTTTGAATACAAAAATGTTATTCAAATTGGTGCGGGACTTATTCTTCTCGTTTTTGTCATTCAAAAGACAGTTTTGCTCCCGCGATTTGAAGGTAGCGACAAAACACCTGTTATGCCCGATTACGAACTTGTGTGGCTATCGCTCATATTCATAGTTACCTATCTTGCTATTCTCTATTACAAGAAACGAGATGGCGTAAAGCGAGTTTTCTCATGGGTGCTACTTGGAATTGTAACATTCGAGGCTTGTGTTAGCGGAATTATCAACTGGGGTGAAGAAGTTAACGATGTGGGTTGGGCAAAACGCAACACATACCGTGACTTTATTGATGATATTGAGCCAACGGTTGACTCTATTCTCGAAAACGACACCTCTTTTTACAGGATTGAAAAAACTTTATTTAGAAAGCCGAATGAGAATTTTGCGCTCGATATTAGAGGGCTTTCGGCATCGACCTCAACATTCAACAAAGATGTTATGAACCTTATGAAAAACTGCGGTTTTTCGGCGCGTTCACATTGGAGCAAGTATTTTGAAGGCAATGAACTTGTTGACTCTATTTTCGGTATAAAATACGTAATTTCAAACGACAAAGTGCCTGTTTCTCACCTTTACAGTGCAAGTGAGGGCAAAGATGGGCTTACTGTTTACAAAAATCCTTATGCTCTTTCTATTGCTTACTGTGTAGATGCGCAAATGAAAGAACTTGACAGGGATAGAAATCACACTCTTACTCCTTACAAGTATCTTGAATATCTTGTTTCGGGAATGACCGGTGAGGAAAATTTAAGATTTTACACGAGTTGCTACTACTCTTTCTTTGAAAAGTCAAACTGCACTAAAAGTGGCTCGGGTTCAAACGAGAGATACAAGCGCTCTGACAGTAACCGAAAGGCATCGTTTACCTATGCTGTATCCGCTTACACCGAGGGAAGTATCTATATGTATCTAAAACCTAACGGAAGCGTTAAGGAAGCGACCTATTACATTAACGAGGAAAATGGCGGAAAGGTATTCGGTGACGAGAGCAACCGCATTCACTGTATTGGCACATACAAGCCAGGGGAAACGGTTTATATTAAGGTTGAATTTGACTATGATGATACTGTTTCCATTGACGGCTCATATCCCCTATTCTTCCAACTTGACACCGAACTTTTTGAAAGCACATTCAGTGAACTTGCGAAAGGTAATTTCGTGATTGAAGATTACTCCGATACACGATTTGAGGGTTCAATTACCGCCGAGGAAAATGAGATTGTTATGACAACTATTCCTTACGACAAGTATTGGAATGTTTATGTTGACGGTGAGCGCGTTGAAACTTACGAAGTGCTTGATTCTCTCCTCGCTTTTGACATTACGGCAGGAGAACACGAGATTGAACTACGATACAGTTCGACTATGTTTAATGTTGGAATTACTGTTAGTATAATTGGACTTGCTATTTTTGTTGTTATGTGCGTTTTTGAAGAAAAAATCAGACGCTTGACAATAAAGAGTGCAAAGAAGGTTGATGACGGTGAGGAAAATTGCGAATTTGACGGCAAGTTGCCCATTGAGAATGACGGAAACTGCGCCGATGATTTAACTACTACAACTGAAAAGGACGAAAATTTATGATATACCATGTTGACGGAACACTTGACTACTGTGAAATTGGCGGTTGTGTGATTGACTGTTGCGGTGTGGGATACCGTCTTGCAATAAGTGACAACACTTACACCGAGATTTGCTCACATGTTGGCGAAAGAATGAAACTTTTCACTCATCTTCAAGTTCGTGAGGACGGAGTTGAACTTTTTGGATTTAAAAATGCCGATGAACTTGGCGCATTTAAGTTGCTTACAAGTGTATCGGGTGTTGGTCCAAAGGCAGGAATGGCTATTCTTTCTCTTTTCACTCCCGACAGGTTATATAATGCGATTTGCTCCGAGGACACAAGGGCTATTGCAAAGGCAAGCGGTATTGGTGCTAAAACTGCGGGAAGAATTGTGCTTGAACTCAAAGACAAAGTTGCAAAGGTTTATTTTTCATCTGCGCCTTCAAGTGTTGGAAGTGCAATTGGCTCGACACCTAACATTGTCAAGGGTAAAGGAAATCTCAAAGAGGCACTTGATGCACTTATTGTGCTTGGTTACTCTCGCTCAGAGGCGCAAAGGGCGCTTACGGGAATTGATCCTACACTTGATGTTGAAAAGATTATTCCGCTTGCACTTGCTAAACTTATATGAGGTAAAAAACGATGATTGATGAAATAGAATTTGACTATGAAAACCGAATAGTTGCAACCGAGGCATCGGGTGTTGAGGTTAATGAGGAAATTAATCTTCGTCCTACCTCGTTTGACGAATATATCGGTCAAGAAAAGGTTAAGAGCCTTTTGAAAGTTTATATTGATGCGGCAAAGGGACGCGGTGACTCACTTGACCATGTTCTTCTCTACGGCCCTCCCGGTCTTGGAAAAACTACGCTTTCGGGCATTATCGCTACCGAAATGGGCGTTAACTTCCGTGTGACCTCCGGTCCTGCTATTGAAAAGCAAGGCGACCTTGCGGCAATACTTACCAACCTTGCGCCCGGTGATGTGCTTTTTATTGATGAAATTCACCGTCTTTCAAGGAATATTGAGGAAATTCTCTATCCCGCAATGGAAGACTATGTGCTTGATATTATTATCGGTAAAGGTCCTGCGGCGCGTTCAATCCGTGTTCCGCTTCCACGATTTACTTTGGTTGGTGCGACAACTCGTGCGGGTCAGTTGACTACCCCTCTTCGTGACCGTTTTGGCGTTCCGCTTAAACTTGAACTTTATTCGCACGATGAACTTGCTACCATTGTTAAGCGCAGTGCGTCACTACTTGAAGTCGAAATTACTGATGAGGGTGCGCTTGAAATTGCATCTCGCTCTCGTGGAACACCGCGTATTGCTAACCGTCTTTTGAAGCGTGTGCGTGACTATGCACAGGTTAAGGGTGACGGAAAAATCACGGTTGAAATGGCAAAACTTTCCCTCTCGGCACTTGAAATTGATGAACTCGGTCTTGATAACACGGACAGACAAATGCTTGAAACTATTATCAAGTTTTACGATGGCGGTCCTGTTGGACTTGAAACTCTTTCGGCTACTATCGGTGAGGAAAGTATCACTATTGAAGATGTTTACGAGCCTTATCTTATGCAAATTGGATTTTTGAGTAGGACTCCAAGAGGTAGATGTGCAACTCGTTTGGCATATGAGCATCTTGGTATTCCCTATGGTGGAAATTCGGGCAACGGTGGGGTTGGCTCACAAGTTAAGATTGATTGACAAAATAAAAATGGCTATCGGTTGATAGCCATTTTATTTTTATGCTTGGGGTTTTACATATTCTTCAAGTGAGTCTTTTTTAGAGGTGATTTTCGGCTCTAAAACAGTGGAGATTGTTACTGTATAGAAAGTAGTCTCATCTCTTGTCACTTTACTATTCATAGGATTTGCCTCGGTTTCGAGGTATTCCTTTTGCATAATTTCAATATTGGTTGTGTCCTCGCCCTCGTAGGCATAACCTGCAAACACAAGTTCAAGTCCTGCCATTTCGGGAGTAAAGCCCTCAATAAGCACACTTGTATTTGCGTATTGAGTGTCAACGGGGACTTGGATACTTCCCTTTCCTGCATTGAGAGTTGCACCGTTAAATACTTTACCATCATTTAGGTATTTTGGATTGAATACTACACAACCGAATGTGATTTTTGTTTGATTTGCAGTTTCGTATTCGTTGAGTGCGGTTTGGTTGATTATAAATCCTGCGCCAAAGCCTGTGCCGTTAGGATTGCTTGAATATCCTCTCGCCTCGAAAATTACAGGAGCAGTTGCGGTATCAAGGAAGAATGCCTCGTTACACATTATGCATTTATGCTCATATGTGCCGAGATTTGCAAAACCGTCAAAATATTTAACGCCTGTTTTTTCTCCCTCTAATTTATGGGGAACTATTTCAAGTTCGGTTGTTGATGTTTCGCCATTTAATTGTTTAAAAAATTGTGAACCGACTTCTGTGCATGTTGGGGACTTGATAATATAGAGTTTTTGATCTCCGCCCGAGTCAGATCCAAGGGAAATGTTTTCGGCTTTAAATTCGTCACGCGGATCAATGACAACGAATGCACATTTTCCTGTTTGTGATGAGAATTTTGCACCATTAAATTTAACATTTTCAAAAACGAAATCCCAATCTTTATCACTTCTATAAGAGTCAAAGGAATTGTTTATATTTTTTGCTACAAATTCACAGTTTTTAAAATACGATCCCAAACAAACATTTCTAAAACTTAACACTACCGAACTATCGTTCTGCAAAATTCCACCGTCTACTTTGATAACAGCCAATCCATGGCCTTCACCATTCCAAAAAGTTTCCTCATTCTTTGTCTGAACATCGGCATTAAAATGCTCGGCTGTGCCATTCTTTACATAGTAAGTAACATCACTTGAAATGATTTTTCCGAAATTACCGTCCTTATCAGCGCCATTGACGGTGATTTTCGCATCACTTGAATCAAGTGCGAATGCCGAACCCTCAATGCCACCGGAATTTCTTGTGCTTGTATAAGTAAATCCGTTTAAGTTTACTATTATATGCACCTTTCCGTAAGCTATAATCGAGTCATCAATGGTGGTATCAGATGTTATATTGATTGTAATGGTCTTGGCTTTCTCCGATGTGAATTTTAGGTAGCCTTGACTTCCTGTAAGATTGCCACCCATATTGATTACTGCATTTTCGATTGAATTATTAATTTCACCTAATGCAGTGTTAAGTTCCGCCTCGCTTGACACGGTATATTCCGCACCTGAAACCAAAAGTGC
This sequence comes from Eubacteriales bacterium, assembly GCA_045578005.1. GTDB lineage: Bacteria > Bacillota > Clostridia > Oscillospirales > CAG-272 > RGIG2000. The sequence goes on from JAZNJK010000159.1 coordinate 9,098, forward strand.
AAAGGCAAGTGCGACAAGTGTCGAGAAAAGCGCAATTTTAAGTAGTTTTTTCATATTATTCCCTCTTATATAGATTTTGTTATAGACATTATAGCACACGCAAATTTATTTGTCAAGACAAAACGCCCTTTTAAAAAGGGCGAGATGACTTATGGTTTTCTTCGACGGAAAATTAATCGTGAGAGGGCGCGTGCGTTAAAGGGGATTAGTGGGAAGAGGTATGAGTGTTTTCCGTTTACTGTGGAGTTTGTGACGACAAGGACAAGTCCTATTCCAAAGCCGATGAAAAGTCCCCAAATATTAAAGAGGGCGATTAGAATTAGAGTTATCATTCTTATAAATTTGAAGGCATAACCGAGTTCGTAATTTGATTGAGTGAAACTTGCGACGGAAACGATTGCCATATAGAAAATAACATCGGCACTGAGCCAACCGACCTGCACTGCAAAGTCACCGAGCAAAAGTCCACCGATAACACCGAAGGAATTCGACATTACTGTTGGGGTATTAAGTGAGGCGAGTTTTAAACCGTCAACAACCACTTCGACTATTAGAAGTTGGGCAAGGATTGGGATATGTCCGGGGTCTTTTGGAATTAAAAAAGTTAGACCCTGTGGCATAAATTGGGCGTATGTGACAAGCAAATACCACACGGGAGTTAGCACTATTGCGCTCCAAAAAACGATTTGGCGGACTATTCTCAAATACGAGCCGACAAGGGGCGGAAAATAGTAATCATCGGTTTCTTGAAGGAAGTCAAAAATACAGGTTGGCAAAATTATTGCCTCGGGGGAGTTATCGCATATTATGATGACACTTCCCTCTAAAATCGAGGCACACGCACTATCGGGTCGCTCTGTGCATCGGACTTTTGGGAAGGGATTAAACCATTTGTGTTTTATAAGACATTCTATTAGACTTTGGTGTCCCATAACGAGCGAATCGGTCTTTATTTCGCTTATTTTTCGCTCGATTTCATCAACATATTCTTGGTTTGCTTTGCCTTTTATATAGACGATGGCGATATCAGTTTTAGATTTTTCGCCTGCGGTTGCGTATTTGACGGTTAGGTTTGTATCTCGTATTCTTCGCCTTATCATAGCGGTATTAAAAATCATCGTTTCGACAAATCCGTCACGAGAGCCACGCATTACTTTATCGTTTTCGGGCTCGGCGGTAACTCTTGCGGGGTATGAGCGCGCGTCGATTATTACTGCTCCGTCGTAAAAAGCATCACAAAGGACGAGGGTGCAACCACTAAGGATTAGTTTTTCGGCAAGGTCGATATCGTAGCACGGGTCAACCTCGACACTTGGTATACTGCGACTGACAAATTCCTCAACGGTTTTTGCCTCGGTATTGCCGATATCTTTTATAGTTACCATGTGCATCATTAGTTTTTGCATTATTGATGCGGTGACAAAGCCGTCGATATAATACATCACTAATTTATGATTGGAGATTATCAGTTCTCTTTTTATAATATCAAAATTTTCCGAAACATTGAGGTCTGTGTCGAGAATTAACACATTTTCGGAGAAATCGGGAGAAAATTTGCGCATAAAAAAGCCTCCGCTTTCTTTTTCCATTTGGAAATAGTATTAGCGAAGGCTCGTTTTTTAATCGTGTTTTTTGAAAAATTGATAAAAATAGCAAGGAATGTTGCCGTTTGAGAGTTTTCTAACTTTATCGGGTTTTCTTCCGTAGAAGCGCGAGAACTGCTCGTGATTGGTTATGACATAGATTTGCCAACTATCAAGAGTTTTAAAATGTTGTCCCATTTTGCGATAGAGATTTTCCGCCTCTCTTATGGTAAGAAGGCGCTCACCATATGGTGGGTTACACACGATTGTTCCGCGTCTTCCCTCGGTTTTTATGGTAAGGGCATCTCTTTCGAAAATCTTCATATTTTGGGACACTCCCGCATGTTTTGCGCTTTCGGTGGCGATTTGAACACATTCGGGATTTATATCCGAGGCATATGCCTCAAATTTACTATCGGTTATTATTCTCGCCCTTGCCTCATCTCTTGCGTCGCTCCAAATTTTCGGTGCGAATTGGGGGAATGCTTGTGAGATAAAGCCTCTATCAAGTCCCGGGGCGCGATTGGTCATAAGCATTGTTGCCTCAATTGCTATTGTTCCCGAACCACAAAATGGGTCCCAAAAAAGAACATCTTCTCTCGGTCTTGCAAGTTTAGCGAGGGCGCACGCAAGGGTTTCTCTAATCGGCGCTTCGACGCTTTTAGGGCGATAACCTCTTTTATGGAGTGGCACTCCCGAGGTATCAATCATAAGTGTTGCTCTGTTTTTGAAGATGAAAAAGTCGATTTGATACTTTATTCCCTTTTCTTCAAACCATGAAATGCCGTATTTTTGGCTAAGGCGAGAAACGACTGCTCTTTTTATGATTTTTTGGCAGTCGGGGATTGAGAAAAGGGCGCTTTTTATACTATGCCCTTTTACGGGAAATTCATCGTCCTTGCCTATGTATTTTTCCCATTCGAGCGCTTTTGTCCCTTCAAAAAGGTCATCAAATGTTAGCGCCTCAAATTCGCCTACTTTAATATAGAGTCTTTCGGCAAAGCGAAGAGCGATATTGCACCTTGCGATAGCACTTTCATCGCCTTCAAAACTAACTCGTCCGTCCATTGTTTCGGTCCTTTTATAACCGAGTTCATCAATTTCCGCACCGAGCAAACTTTCAAGGCCGAAAAGACAGGTTGCTACATATTCCATAATTTTACAAATGAAAAAGCCTTTCGGCTTTTATCATTTATCTTCTCCTTCTTGAACCTCGGGATGAACTTCAAATTTATAGCCAACACCCCATACGGTTTTGATTTCCCATTGTTTTGATACTCCATCAAGTTTAACTCTTAAACGCTTGATATGAACATCGACTGTGCGTGAGTCACCGAGGTAGTCAAAACTCCATACTTTATTAAGAAGTTGGTCACGGGAATATACTCTATTATAGTTTTGGGCAAGGAAATGAAGAAGCATAAGTTCCTTATGCGGAATGTCAACATGCTCGCCTTTTATTTTGATTTCGTGGTTGGTGAGGTTGATTTCAAGATTGTCGAAGCGAAGAATATCCTTATCGCGTCCTGTTAGCGAGGCTGAACGACGCAAAATCGCTTTAACTCTTGCGCTGAGTTCCTTCACATCAAAGGGGCGAACAAGATAATCATCAGCGCCAAGTTCAAGTGACAAAACCTTATCAAAGGTATCTCCCTTTGCGCTTATTACGATTATCGGTTTGCTTGACACTGCTCTTATTTCTCTTATAACATCGTTTCCGTCTTTCTTTGCGAGAATGATGTCGGTGAGAATGATGTCGGGATCGTATTTTTTGAAGGCGTTGAGTCCGCTAATTCCGTCATTTGCTTCTACCACTTCGTAGCCCTCGTTTTTGAAATAAATTTTAAGCATTTCACACGAAGCGCTGTCGCTGTCAATTATGAGCATTTTTGTTCCTATCATTTTTACATCCTCCGTTTTAGCTTGTTATATTTTAACATACTTTTTCTAATTTGTAAATAATTATTAACAAATTATTTCTAAAAATCTTTATTTCGTTTAATTTTACCATATTAATGTGATAGTTATGTGAACGAAATGTGAACATAGACTAAAAATTTTGGAGATTTTTTGTTATTTCGGGGATTTTTCATTATTTTTTTGTAAATTTCGCTTTTACTCTTGATAATTTCATAAAAATAATGTAAAATGTAGGTTGAAATTATTATATATTATAAGAGGTAATTTTTATGAAACTTGGAATTGTAGGTTTACCTAATGTCGGTAAAAGCACACTCTTTAATGCTTTGACTAATGCAGGGGCGCAAAGTGCAAACTATCCTTTCTGCACTATTGAGCCGAATGTAGGTGTTGTGCCTGTGCCTGACTCCCGTCTTGACGAACTTGCTAAAATGTATAATCCCGAAAAATATACTCCTGCTATGATTGAATTTGTTGACATTGCGGGACTTGTGCGCGGTGCGTCCAAAGGTGAGGGACTTGGAAACAAATTCCTTTCTCACATTCGTGAGGTTGATGCTATTGTGCATGTTGTTCGTTGCTTTGAAAACAATGACATTATACATGTTGACGGTGGGGTTAATCCGCTCCGTGATGTTGAAACGATAAATTTGGAACTTATTTTCTCGGATATTGAGATTATTGAGCGCAGAATTGACTCTCTCAAAAAGGCTATGAAGGGAGACAAGACTCTTGCGCCTAAGGTTGAACTTCTTGAAAGAGTGCATGAGGCACTTCTTGACGGAAAAACCGCGCGTTCACTTGACTACACCGAGGAAGAAATGGAAATGATGGGCGATGTTGCTTTGCTTACTATCAAGCCTGTTATTTATGCTGCTAACATTAGCGAAAGTGATGTAGGCGGTGACCTTAGCCAGCACAAGCACTATCAAAGTGTTGTTGAGTTTGCTAAAACCGAAAAGAGTGAGGTTATCCCTGTTTGCGCCGAGATTGAGGCTCAAATTGCGGAACTTGATGATGAAGATAGGGAAATGTTCCTTAGTGACCTTGGAATTGAAGAAAGCGGTCTTGATAGACTAATTAAGGCAAGTTATTCTCTACTCGGTCTTATCAGTTACCTTACCGCAGGACCTCAAGAGGTGCGTGCTTGGACAATTATCAAAGGCACTAAAGCACCACAGGCGGCGGGCAAAATTCACTCCGATTTTGAGCGTGGGTTTATCCGTGCGGAGATTGTTTCCTTTGATGACCTTATGGCATGCGGTTCAATGACTGTTGCAAAGGAAAAGGGACTTGTTCGCTCCGAGGGTAAAGAATATGTCGTTAATGACGGCGATGTAGTTTTGTTTAGATTTAATGTATAATTAAAAAATCAGGCTTCTAAAAGCCTGATTTTTTATTTTTTGAAAATTTATTCGAATACGACTTTATTTCCGAGGAATGCAATAATTACATCAGCACTCATATTTTCTTTGTTCTCTATAAATTCGGGAATCATTTCGTCATAATCGGCAAGAAGTTGGTCAAGGTCGTCATCAGACACGCCAACGCTTATTGTTACATTGTTAGTTGATTTTACATCGCTTACAAATGTATCATAGTTCTTTTCTTGAACAAATATCATAGGAACTTGAACTTCGTGAACAACATATTCTTCCTCGGTTGCATCATAGGAATAAACATACTGTGTTCTAAATTCAATGTCAAAGCGTCTTGAAAGAAGAACCTTCTTTGCTTGCCAAGCACTTGACGAACCGTTTACAAAGAACTTTGCATCGTTATCTTCGTCCTTAGGTTGATATTTTATTGAATTGATACCATCAATATCGCTCAAATTAAACCACAAGGTATCGTATTTTATTGCTGAAAGGGTTTCACTAACTTCATATCCTAAGAGTTTTCCGGTGTTGGCATCATAAAGTTCAACTATAGTGCCTGTGAAACCTATCATTCCGCTTGCTTTGTTTCCAACAACGGACACATAGTCGTCTGTAATATAGAATTCCGCGCAACTTGCTACTTCTACACCAGCAGCGGTAAGATACTCGTAAATTGAGCCATTAACTGTTCCATCAGTATTTTCGTAAATTGAGAACATTGCGCGTCGAACACCCAAATATTTTATAGCAAATTCATATGAATCTTCGGTAACAGTATATGCAAGAGCATTAGCATCGCCAAGTTGTATTCTAACTGTTTTTTCGCTTGTTTCTATATTCATAGATAGTGCTATTTGAACAGTTTGGTTGCCCAATACAGGAATATCTGCGGTATAGTCAACCACATAAAAGATTGTTTCATCATCAACATCAATAGTGATGTTATAAATACCGCTTTCAAAGTTGTAGTGCGCTGTGCTTGCGGGATTTTTATCAATATAGTTATTGAATGCTGTAATTGATGCGGTTGAAATACTTTCTACAACTGTCAATACATTAAAGAATGTTTGTGACTGTTGTATATTATCAAGAATCATATGATATTGTTCACCGTATCCGTAGGTAACATTAGAAACATTAACAAAGTTTGAGTAATCACTTACAATGTCCTCTTCATCAACCAAATTGGCACTAAAATCGGGGCGCATACTCTCGGGAAGATAACTATATGGATTTACTTTATATCCGCTAAGCAAAGTGCTAAGTAATGCTTTTACATCAACACTTGTATTCCAAATAGCAAAATATTCAACATTTCCTGTTATGGAAGATCCGAAATCAACGCTGTTAGTTCCGTTTAAATCTTTATACCAACCCATAAATTTATGTCCATCAAATTTTGGTGCTTCTGGTTCGGTTGCAAGTGCACCATACTCGACAGTTTGCGATTGAACTGCGCTACCGCCGTTAGAATTGAATGTAACGGTATATTTTTGCTTTACCTTTTCTACAATGAAATAATAGGAAGCGTCTTCTGTTGCACTTGGTATACTACTCAATACACTTCCGCCATTGGTTTTACTCCAACCTTTTGCGGTGTAGTCCCACTCAGCAGTATCTTCAATTGAATAGTTAAAAGACGGAGTCTCGCCCTCTATAACCGACTCGCTCTTTAACAAGTTTCCAAGTTCATCGAACCACTTAATTGTGTATTTCACAGGGGTTGCGCTTTGAGTTTCGTCGTTTGTTTCCGAGTTCGATTCTTTCTCGCTCGAAGATTGTTCTTCCTTTGAGGACTCTTCGCTTGATGAAGATTCACTTGAAGATTGCTCTTCCTTTGAGGACTCCTCTACTGATGACTCCTCGCTTGACGAACTTGATGACTCTTCCGAGCCACAGCCAACAATAAGAGTCAAAGAAAGTAACAGTGCCATAATTAATAATAATACTTTTTTCATTTTTTGCTCCTTTGTGTTTTATGTTTTATTTTAAGCCGATTGGCTTTTTTATGTAATTAGAATATATCGAATTCGGCTGTATCGCACTCGCTTATTGCTTTGTTTTGGCGAACAAGGCTGAATGGATAGACAAACGGTGCGATAACGAATGCAACCACAAAACCGAGAATTGCAAACAAGATTGCGCCGAGGAAACCGAGAATTGCAAACAGTATTTTCATGCCGATGAGCCACAAGAAACCGTCTATATCAAATGTAAAGATAAGTCCTGGAAAATGAATTGATTTTTCAGCAAGATCGAAAAGAACATTTCTCACAACGCCATCAAAAAACATTTGTGCTGTAAATGCAAAACTCATATATGCAAGAACTATGCCTGTGCCGATACCCGTGCCGACACCATCAATGCCTATAATACAAGCGATTAAAACCGCTACACCGATACAAAGACCTGTGATTATACTTGCGTTCCTCTTAAAACGCATTCTTGACCTGTTATAATTTTCAATTCGCTTTGCTTTTTCTTCTTCATCTTTTTTTGCTTGTATTTGTCTTTGATTTTCGTTTTCTCTTTCTTGATAGCATTTTGAACAAAGAACCTTAGGTGCGGTTTGACCGACATTTTCATCGGTTACTGTAATTCCGCAATCAACGCAAAATCCAAGCGCTTTTGAAGAGTCTATTTCGTTTATAACTGCTCCTGTGATTCTCGATGTAATGTCGTTTACATTTTCCTCACTGATAACCGCTTGAGGTTGCACTTCTTCCTTCTTTTCTTCTATATCCAACAAATCAGACATAGAAACCTCGAAAAGTTCAGATAGTTTTTTGAGAGTTGATATATCCGGTTCGGATAAATCATTTTCCCATTTTGAAATGGCTTGTGCGCTTATGTTTAAATATTCGCCAAGTTCTTGTTGTGTCATCGGTTTGTTTCTCCGATACTGTGATAGTTTTTCGCCAAGTGTCATAAAAAATCCTCCAAATCTAAGCAGACTGTGTTTTCGTTCCGCTTTTGCAACTCCACAATATCATCTAACGGTGGAAAAGTCAATAAACTAAAGGTTGTATTTCTATACTTTTAGTTGAATTTCACTTTAAAAAGCGAATTTATCATTATTTTTCTGCAAATACTCTATCATTATCTTATGTATACATTATATAATGTATATGTCTATTTGTCAAGTGTTTTTTGGTTGTATAATGTAAACATAAGATAGATTATATAATGAGGTATATATGAAATTACGGGTGCTTGAAATATTAAAAGAAAAAGGGAAAACAAAATACTGGCTGTATATCCAAATGGGACTAAGTTATCAAAATTTCAACAATATGATAAACAACAAGACCTCTGCTATTAAATTTGACAACTTAAAGACATTATGCGAGATTTTAGAATGCACGCCTAATGATTTATTTGAAGAATATCACTCGAAAATCAATTAAAAAAGACACATTCCTGGGGGAATGTGTCTTTTAGTTTATGATTTTTGTTTTATCTTTTGATTTCGGTGAAGCCGATTTTGCGTTTTACTTTGGACATGGTGCGTCTTGCGGAACGGAAGGCATCATCCGCGCCTTTTGCCATTATTTGTTCGAGGTATGCTTTATCGTTCATAAGTCTTGCAAATTCATCACGGACGCTTGAAAGTCCATCGGCAAGAGCCTCACCTACTGCGATTTTGAAGTCGCCATAGCCCATTCCTGCAAATTCCCTCTCGGCATCGGGAATGCTCTTTCCTGTTATGCACGAGTAGATTGTGAGAAGGTTTGAAATGCCCGGTTTATCCTCGGAATAGATGATTTTATTATCGGAGTCAGTAACTGCTCTTTTGAACTTTCTTATGATATCATCTTTGCTATCAAGAATACGGACAACGGCATTTTCGTTAGGGTCGGATTTGCTCATTTTCTTTGTTGGGTCTTGGAGTGAGCAAATTTTTGCACCTTCCTTTGCTATATATCCCTCGGGAACTACGAAGGTTTCGCCATATACTTGGTTAAAGCGGTTTGCGATATCTCTTGCAAGTTCAAGATGTTGCTTTTGGTCAATACCAACGGGAACAACCTCGGTTTGATAAAGAAGGATATCGGCTGCCATAAGTGATGGATAGGTAAAGAGTCCTGCGTTTATATTATCGGCATTCTTTGCGCTCTTATCCTTAAATTGAGTCATACGCGAGAGTTCACCAAACATTGTATAGCAATCAAGAATCCATCCGAGTTCAGCATGTTGAGGAACATGGCTTTGAACGAACAATGTATTCTTTTCAGGGTCAATTCCGCACGCCATATAAAGAGCGAGTGTTTCGTATGTTCTGCGTCTTAATTCCGCGGGATTTTGGCGGACTGTGATTGCGTGCATATCAACTACACAATAGTAGCAATGGTAATCCTCGGAAAATGTGCTAAAATTACGGATTGCGCCGAGGTAGTTACCTATTGTTAAGTTTCCTGAGGGTTGAACGCCTGAGAAAACGACCTTTTTGTCATTAAACATAATTTTTTCTCCTGTGTTTTCAAATGTCACATATATATTAGCACAGTTTTCACGGTTTTTCAATATCTTTTTGTTTTTCCTTATCATTTTTTATGCCATCAATGAGGGTTTTTATGATAAAGGTGACTATGGGGGCTACTATCATACCGCCGATGCCTGCGATTTTGAGTCCTGCATAGACGGATATGATGGCAAGGAGTGGGTGGATATTAAGGTGGGCACTTACGATTTTTGGCTCTATTACCTGTCTTAACGCATAGACGATGGCAAAAAGGACTAAAAGTCCTATACCGAGTTTTGGACTGCCTGTCACAAAGGACAAAACTGACCACGGGACAAGAACTGTGCCAACGCCAAAAACGGGTAACATATCAACAAGGGCGCAAATTAAGGACATTGCAAAGGCATTTTGCACACCTAATATAAGAAGTCCGAAAAAGACCTCGGCAAAGGTTAAAAGGAGCAATATGGCATATGATCGAAGGTAACTTGTAAGGACAAAAAGGACAGTATTTTTTATTCTTGGGAGTCTATCTTTTATTGAGGTTGGAATATAGGCGCAAATTGCTCTCGTGATTTTTATATAGTCTTTGGAAAAGTAAAAGAGGGACAAGACTATGACTATTATTGTGAGGACTATTTCGGGAGTCATTGCCACTGCTCTACCGACAAAAAGTGTAAGGGAACTACTAATGCTTGAAAGAGCCTGTTTTGCCATATCAATAGCGATTGTATGGACTGTGGTGTTTTCGGGCAAATTATTTTTTATGAATGGGAATTTACGGGCAAGAGAGTCAAGAAAAGAAAGGGCTACGCTTATATAATTATTTTCGCTATTTAGGTGATTAACAAGTGCGGATATCATTACACCTACTTGTTCAAGCAAGGCGCTAACGGCAATTATCAAGATGTATATGACAAGAGTTATTGCTATACCGAGGACAAAGAGGCTGATTACTCCCTTTGGCACTTTTGTTCGCTTTGAAATTTTATTCACGATTGGTCTACATATCATAACTACCGAGAGGGACAAAACAAACGGAAACAAAATGCCAATGGCATATTTTAAAAACAGATATGCCAAAAGAATGTAGATTAAAATATTTATACCGATATAGGCGGTTTTTTTGTATTTTTCCATTTTTTACCTCGTGTTTTGGATTTTTGGGGCTTGTTTTAAAAATATATTTAACTTTTTTGACTTTTATTAAACAAATCATTTGACATTGGCACTTTATTTTGATACAATATAGTTATAAATATATTTTTATGTGAGGTATTTTATTATGGTTAGAATTGAAATGGAAAACGGCGGTATCATTGATATTGAACTTTACGAGGATAAAGCGCCTATTACTGTTGCTAACTTCAAAAAACTTGTTAACGAAGGTTTTTATGACGGACTTATTTTCCATAGAGTTATTGCGGGATTTATGATTCAAGGTGGTGACCCTCTCGGAACAGGTTTTGGTGGTTCTGATACAAAGATAAAGGGCGAGTTTAGAATGAACGGCGTTCCTAACGACATTTCACACAAGCGCGGTGTTATTTCTATGGCAAGAAGTCAAATGCCAAACTCCGCTTCATCTCAGTTCTTTATTATGCACGCTGACGGTCCTTTCCTTGACGGTCAATATGCGGCATTCGGTAAGGTTGTTTCGGGTATGGAAGTTGTTGATGAAATTGCTTCCGTTAAGACAGGACCTTCTGACAGACCTATTATTGATATGAGAATGAAAAAGGTTTCTCTTATTGAAGAATGAAAAAATCTAAACTCGTAGACCTTGCGATATTTTCGATGTTTGGGGCTTTGATTTTTATTTCAAAGCAAATAATGGAATTTTTACCAAATTTTCACGCAATAACTTTATTTATTGCCGTGCTTACGCTTGAATATCGTTCAAGGGCGTTAATTCCTGTTTATGTTTTCGTGTTTTTGCAAGGGGCATATTCGGGATTTCAGTTATGGTGGTATCCTTACATATACATATGGGCGATTGCGTGGGCGCTGTTTATGATAATTCCCAAAAATGCGTCGCTTAAAGTTAAAGGGATTTTATGTGTAGCATTTGGCGCTATTCACGGATTGGCATACGGGTTGCTTTATGCTCCGTTTCAAGTCTTTGCATTTTTCGGCGGAGATTTTACCAAGATGATTCCGTGGATTGTCGCGGGACTTCCCTTTGATGTTGTTCACATGTGCGGAAACATTGTTTTATGTTTACTTGTTATTCCTTTATATAAGGTAATTCACCGACTTGAAGAAAAAAGAATAAGATAAAAAATCCTCGGTTATACCGAGGATTTTTGTTTAGAACGGGTTTGGTGCGTCTTGCGTTTTCAGTTCGTAAGAATGAGTTGTTTTTCTTATATAGACTGTGGCATTGGGATTTGCGATTTCGCCCTTTGGAATTAGCACGAAATCAATCATTTCGACAGTTTGGCTATCTATATACGGGTAGTTCATACATTCAAGGTCGATGATGTAGTGTTCTCCATTTTGCCTTATATCACCAAACGAGGAATACATATCCGCCCCTTGTGAAAGTGTTGATGGGAACACATAATAGTCATTAAAGGTGCTTTCGGTGATTTTAGAAAATGCGGTATTTATTTCTTCATCGGTTAAGTTGTTTTGTGCAAATGACGAAAACGACTCATAGTCTGCGAATACGGTGGTGGGGACGGTGGCGTTGCCTTTGGTGTAAAACGAGTAAAATTCATATTGATTTTTAATACTCGAAAGACGGACATTTTGGACATTTATGACCTCGACCGAGAGGGGATTTGATCCGACACTGTAATCGAGAAGATTTTCACTGCTTACATATGTATTTTTTGAATAGATATGTTGGCGATGTTTTACTGAAATAACGAGATTTTGTGCATTATTTTTTGCGGAAATATGAGAAAGCGGAATTACGACAAAATCAAAGGTATTAGGACCGATTTCCATTGTATAGGCTTTATCGGGATAGAGCAAATATTCCATATCGACAGTCATATGGTTGCCGTGGTTAAATGCAAGTGGACTAAGAGCGCTATACGAATAATATTCCTTCATTTTGCGCCCATTATCACGGTAAACTGCGAGAAGAATATATTCTTCAAAAAAGGTATCGTCTATTCCGTTTATGCTTGATTGATTTAGATTTTGAAGCATAAAGGTGCGAAGGGTTTCGTAGTTATAAATGACTTTTGTATCGTAGGTGTTATACGGAAGATCCTCTTTTGCTTGAAGATTTATGTGCTTATATGTGAAACTTGCATTTTTTAGAACAGGAAAACCGTTTTCGTCGATATATGGAAAACCGCTCGTTTGAGTGGGGGCAAATTTATCTTGCGTTTGCTCACTCGATGACTCGCTTTGAGTGCTTTCGTTGTCATCGCACGACAAAAATACGCACAAACACATAACAAGGGCAAGTAAAAGGGATATTATTCTCTTTTTCATACGGGTTCTCCTTTCTTTTGATGCTTTTTACGGCAATTTTGTATTTTGGCAAATGCGTTTATAGAAAAGCGAGGTTATGCCTCGCTTTTTTAAACAATGTCCTTTTTCTTGAAGCGCCAAGGCTTTAACTTTTCGCCCTTGACAATGAATGCTTTTTTAGAGATGAGTGCAAGAGGGGTATCACAGAACATATCGGAATAAAACTCATCAACCTCGGCTTCGGGGTAGCGGGCATATAAACGAGTTACTTTTTCCTTTCCGTGACAGTTTTCGCCATCGAAAAGTCCTGTTGTTTTATCTACTCTTGTTGCCATAAGGCACTCAACACCAAGTTCAGCACAAATTGGTTCAAGCAAAAATTCGGGTGATGCGGAAATGATGATGTCAGTCGGTTGTTTCATTTCCATATACCATTTTTTAATATTTTTCTTATTCTCCGCCCAAAAATCAAGAACTGCTTTATCTATGTCGGGGATTTTTGTAACTATGCTAAAAAGTTTTTGTTTGAATATTTTTTTCTTAACTATTCTAAGACCGAAAAGCAAACCGTATCCCATTACAGGGAAAATTTTGCCCCTTGTCTTTGGGTAGTGCTTTAAGCAATAGAAGAAAAAATCCTTTGAACTATCACCGTGATATATTGTTCCGTCAAAATCAAATACATTCATTTTATTCTCCTACTAAAAATTCGGCTCTCGCCGAATTTTTAATTATTCTTCATCTTCTTTATCCTCTTCGTTCTTGGAAACGATAATTTCTTCAAGACGCTTTGGACCGATTTTCTTTATTTCTATATGAAGAGTTTTGAAATCGAAGGTATCGCCAACCTTTGGGAAGGTTTCAATTTCCTTCATAATAAATCCGTTTACGGTTTGAGGCATATCCTCGTCATCATCGACTGCAACATCGAATTTTTCAAGGAAGTCATCAAGGTCGGCTGAACATTTTACAAGGAATTTTCCATCGCCAAGGTCCTTATAGTCCTCGGTCACCTCATCGTGTTCATCAAAGACATCACCGATAAGTTCCTCAATAATGTCTTCCATTGTGACAATTCCCATTGTTCCGCCGTATTCATCAACAACGATTGCCATATGGCATTTTTTGGATTTAAGAACTTTCATAAGATCGGCAATCTTAATGTGTTCAGACACGATTACCGGCTTTTGAAGATGTTTTGTTACTGTTTTATTGTTATTATGGTATGCGACAAAGAAATCTTTCTCGTGCAAAATACCGATAATATCATCAAGGTCTTTATCATATACAGGTAGACGCGAGTAAGCATTTTCGATAAATGTCCTTGCAATCTCGGACATGGTTGCGTCCTTTGGAATTGCGCAAATATCAACACGGGGAGTAAGAATATCGCCCGCGGAAACATCGGCAAACTCAATAGCGGATCTAATAAGATCGCCTTCCTCGGTTTCGATAGCACCATCTTCCTCCGCCTCATCAACGATAGTGATAAGTTCATCTTCGGTATAGGCACTGTCGTTTTTAGGCTTTACAATAAGCATAACGAGTTTGCTCCAAGCGCCAAATATGAAACTAAGAGGCAACAAGATATATCCTACTGCGTTTATTATGTATGAAAAACTAAGGGCTGTTCCGTCAGCGTGTCCTCTTGCAATAATCTTTGGTGAGATTTCGCCAAAAAGAAGGACTGCTACGGTGATAACTGCGGTTGAAATGGTTGCTCCAACACTTTCGCCCTTATTCTTAAACAGTTCGACAAAGAATATAGTTGCGATTGAAGAAAGAGCGATATTTACAATGTTATTTCCAATGAGGATTGTATTAATAAGTTTGTCATACTTTTCATCGAGTTTCAAAACTAATTTAGCGCGCTTATTTCCGTTTTGCGCCATGTTTTTCACTCTAATTCTATTGAAAGTTGAAAAGGCTGTTTCTGTTGCTGAAAAAAATGCTGACAAGGCAAGTAGCACGATCATTAAGACCAATATGCCTGCGTCCATAGTAGTAAAATTACCTCCAAAAACAAAATAATAATATAATTAAATATGATTTTATCATATTATTTACACATTGTCAAGTCTTTTAGGGATATTAGGCTATTTAGATATCAAAATATCGCCTATAAAATCAATTCCAAATCCCCACAAAAGAACATTTCGAACGATGAAGTTGAGAATTAAAATTCCTATGAATACATAGACTAAAATGAACTTTTCGGTTTTAAAAAAGTCATCTTTTTTCTTTATTACGGAGATTATTGCCTTGACATTATAATAAATGTATACAAAGACTGCAAAAGGTAGGGCGAAATTGTAGCGCAAAGCGGTTAAAATATCGAGTTTCAAAAGGGCATAAAGTGACCTTGTGCCACCGCAACCGGGACAATAGAGCAATGCTTTTTCGGCAAGGATACACTTAATTCCTGCGTCCATAGACAGTTTTGAGGCTATCAAAAAAACGACAACTGCAAGGGCTACGCAAAAATTACCGATGATTAGCAAGCGTTTAGTGTTATTCATCTTATCCCCCTTCTTAATTAAGTTACAGTCTTATTGTATCACATATTAGTATAAAAATCAAATGTTTTGAAAAAGTATTGCATTTTTGTAAGTTTAGTGATAAAATAGGACTGTAAAAATACATACAAGGAGAATTTTATGGAAAATCAAAATAAAGCATTTGGCATTGCTTGTTTAGTTTGCGGTATTCTCTCCCTTCTCTGCTGTTGTTGCAGTGAATGGTTGGGAATTGGACTTGCTGTTGCATCAATTATTTTGTTTATTCTCGAAAGAACTGTTGCAAAGCAAAAGACAGGACTTGCAACTGCGGGACTTATTTGCGGAATAATTTCAATAGTTATTTCTATTATCGGCATAATTTTTGCGGCAATCCTCTTGTCTTCCGGATTTATGGAAATGCTCGAATCAATTATGAGCGAGGCAGGAATTGACATGTCAAGCATGCTTGGCGAATTTTAATTAACACAAAGACGCTTTCTTAATTTTAAGAGAGCGTTTTTTATTTTTTGTAATATTGCTTGATTTTCTCGAATATGATTTACTAAATAATTATACCGAGAAGGTGGAGGATATTATGAACATATACGAGGATATTGCAAAGAGGACAAGTGGCGAAATTTACATTGGTGTTGTTGGTCCTGTGCGGTGCGGAAAGTCTACTCTTATAAAGAAATTTATGGAAGGGGTAATTATTCCGAGCATTGAGTCCGATTACGACCGTGGTAAAGCCACCGATGTAACACCACAGTGTGCGTCGGGCAAGAGTGTAATGACTACCGAGCCGAAATTTATTCCTGACGAGGCGGTTGGTGTCAAGTTTGGAGAAGCACGAATGAAAGTGCGTCTTATTG
>JAZNJK010000160.1:0-12794 GCA_045578005.1 Eubacteriales bacterium
GAGAGTATCTTGATATTCACTGTGGCGGTGTTGACAACATATTCCCTCACCATACAAACGAAATTGCTCAAAGTGAGGCATTTCTCGGTCACAAGTGGTGCAATTACTGGTTTCATGTTCACCACCTAAACGACGAGACAGGTAAAATGTCCAAGTCAAAGGGTGAGTTCCTTACCGTTTCACTTCTCGAAAGCAAGGGCTACGACCCTATCGCGTATAGATTTTTCGCACTTCAATCCCATTATAGAAAGCCTCTCGTTTTCTCATACGAGGCGCTTGACCAAGCAAGTGCAACTTATAACAAACTTCTCAAAAGAATTGCCAAACTTTCAAACGAGGGCGAGGTTGACACTACTTTTGTTGAAGAGGCAAAGGCTAAGTTCCTTAAACTCGTTGGTAATGATATCAATACTGCGCTCGGTATTACTTGCGTATATGATATTTTGAAAGCGGACACAAACGATGCTACAAAACGCGCGTCAATTAAGGATATTGACTATGTCCTCTCTCTTAATCTTGTCCGTGAAAACGAGGAAAATGACGCACCTGTGTCTGAAAAGAGCGATTTCGAAAAGGAAATTGAGGCGCTTATCGCTGAGCGCGCGCAGGCTAAAAAGGATAAAAATTTCGCCCGTGCGGACGAGATAAGAAACGACCTTAAAGCCCGTGGCGTTACTCTTCTCGATACTCGTGAGGGAACAACTTACACCATTGACTAATATTAGATTGCTCGGCTAAATGCCGAGCAATAGTTTAGAAAGGAACACTATGGCTAATCTTTGCGAATCTTGTGAGCATTTCGATTTTGATGAGGATATTGGCGACTATGTGTGCGTAATTGACCTTGATGAAGATGAATATCTTGATTACCTCACACGCAAAAACAAGTCTTGCCCTTATTACAAGTTCTACGACGAATACAAATCCGTCCAAAAACAAAACTAACCGAGAGCCTCGGTGGGCGAATGCCGACATTGTGCGGTAATAGTTATTTAGACACACCACAAATCACTTTTTACTCATTTTCGTTTTTAGTTTCTTTTTGCTACTTTTTCTTCTCTTAAAGAAAAAGTAGAAGAAAAGGAGTTGCTTATGGATTTCAAAAACAAAATAATATGCGCTCCTATGGCGGGAGTGAGTGACCATCCGTTTAGAGTGATGGCGAGAAAATACGGTGCTGACCTTTGTGTTAGCGAAATGATTAGTTCGGTTGCTATGCACTATAAGGACCAAAAGACCGCATCGCTTGCCGAGATACACGATGACGACACGCCTATTGCAATTCAAATTTTCGGTCACGACCCTGAAATGATGGCAAGTGCCTCATATTATCTTTCCTCGGGCGAGTATGCACACGCAAAAAATACGCGCGTGCCGGAAGTTATTGACATAAATATGGGTTGTCCCGTGAAAAAGATAGTCAATTCGGGTGATGGCAGTGCGCTTATGAAAAATCCCAAACTATGTGGTGAGATAATTTCCGCATGCGTAAAGAAATCGCGCGTGCCTATTACTGTCAAAATCCGTGCAGGGTGGGACAAAAGTTCTATAAACTGCACCGAGATTGCCAAAATTGCGCAGGAGTCGGGTGCAAGTGCAATTACCATTCACGCACGCACACGCTCACAAATGTATGAGCCGAGTGCGGATTGGGAAATAATAAGAAAAGTAAAAGAGTGTGTTTCTATTCCCGTAATCGGAAATGGTGACATTTTTACAGGTAGTGATGCTATTCGTATGATAAATGAAACAGGTTGCGACTCCGTAATGGTTGGCAGAGGTGCGATGGGAAATCCGTTCATTTTTGCCGAAATACGCGCTCTTATGGACGGGACGGACTACACACCGCCAAGCGACAAAGAACGACTCGGTGTTGCGCTTGAACAAATCACTATGCTATGCGCCGAAAAAGGCGAAAAAATAGGAATGTGCGAGGCAAGAAAGCACCTTGCGTGGTTTACAAAGGGTATGCGTTTCTCTTCGGGAGCGCGTGGAATGATAAACACATTATCGAGTCTTGACGATGCAAGGCGCATAATTGATTTTTTACTAAACACAGGTGATAACAATATATGAAAAAGAAAATTCTTTCGGCAGGGCTTTGCCTGACTGCCGCTATCGTTTGGGGCGCTGCCTTTAAGGTTCAAGAAATTGCCTCGGTAAATGCGGACAAAATTGATGCATTTTTCTTTGGCGGAATTCGTTTTTTACTTGGCGGACTTGTCCTTATCCCTCTTTGGTTCATTTTCGAGAAAGAAAAAACGCTTTCCATTGAAGAAAAGAAAGTTAAGCACAAATCAACGCTTATTTACGGAATTATAACAGGCGCGATTTTGTTCCTTGCCTCGCTCTCTCAACAGTTTGGAATACAATTCACGGGCGAGAGTGGAAAAGCGGGATTTATTACGGGAATGTATCTTATTTTCGTGCCTATTGTATCATTCGTTTTATTTAAACAAAAGATTTCTCCGCTTATTATCGGTGCGGTTGGTTTCTCTATTGTCGGTCTATATTTCCTATGTCTTAACGGCGGTGCGTTCACTTTTAGAGCGGGTGACCTTCTCGTTTTACTTGCCTCGTTTTGCTTTACTGCACACATCATCGTTATCGACCGCTTTATTGACCGTGTAAGCGCACTTCGTTACTCGTCTGTTCAGTTTATAACCGTCGGCGTTTTAAACCTCGTTGTCGGTGCGCTAATCGGTCATGTGACTTGGGAAGGAATTGTTCTCGTTATCGGTCCTATCCTCTATTGCGGTCTTATGTCAACAGGTGTTGCGTATACTTGCCAAATCATCGGTCAAAAGTTTACACCGCCCGCCGTTGCGTCGCTCCTTTTCGCTACCGAGGGACTCTTCTCCGTTGTGTTTGAAAGCATTATCGAAAAGAGTGTGCCGTCTACTTCGATGTTCATCGGTTGCGCTCTTATGTTCGTCGGAATTATCCTCTCCCAACTCCCAAGCAACATCCTCTCCCACCGCTTTTCTTTGAAAAAAGCGGGGCAAAATGAGGAAGAAAATGCCGAAATTTAAGAAAATTTCATCTTTTTTTGCTAAAATATATATCTTTTTATTAAATAATATATAAAATATTATAAAAATTTTAAAATATATATTGCATTTGTGAACAAACTGTGATAAAATTACTCATATAGGAGAATTTGCCAAATGGCGAGTTTTTCGGAATTTTACAGGAGGTTTGTTCAAATGGCTGAATTCAAATTTGACATCGTTAAGAGCTTTGGCGCAGTTTCCGAAAGCAACAATGGTTGGATCAAGGAAGTTAATCTTGTAAGCTGGAACGAAAGAGAGCCTGTCTATGACATTCGTGTTTGGCAGGAAGGTCACGAAAAACTCGGAAAAGGCATTACTCTTACTGAGGACGAGATGAAAAATCTCAAAGCCCTTCTCAACGAGATGGATGTTTAATCACATTTAACAAACAAAAAGCAAGTCAAACGACTTGCTTTTTTGTTTGGCGGTGCGGACCGCCAACCGAGTGCCGACATCATAAAATAGCGGTTGCTTCTTTCCACCACGAAGCAGTTTTCTTCACGGCGTTAGCCAATTTGTGACTATTCTCTTCCTGATAAATCAAGAAAGTTTTCCTTGAATTTTAGCAACCGTTGTGATATACTTTTTATTGAGCAAAATCAAAAGGAGAGAAAAATGTTCAATTTCAAGAAAATTCTATTTTTAGTGCTTTGTCTTGCCCTCATTTTTTCCTTCGTCTCGTGCGGTAATGACGAAAGTAGCGAATCGAGTTCTTCAACCGAAAGCAAATCGCAAACCGAAAGCATAATAGAAAGCGAATCGAGTGAAGAGTCCTCTTTTGAGAGTGTAACGGAATCCGAAAGTGAATCAAGCACCGAAAGCGCAATAGAAAGCGAAACGGAAACCGAGAGTGAATCAAGCGAAGAATCCTCTTTCGAGAGTGAAACTGAAAGCGAAACCGAGAGTGAAACCGAAACTGAAACCGAAACTGAAACCGAGAGTGAAACCGAGAGTGAAACCGAAACTGTTAAACCCGAAAACTCCGTAACAGTAAAATTCGACTCACAAGGTGGGACAAAAATTGATGATGCCTTTGTTGAAATTGGCAAAAAAGCATCGAAGCCAAGTGATCCCGAAAAGTTCGGCTACACCTTTGACGGTTGGTATGTTGACGGTGAAAAATGGTCATTCGTTGGCTACACCGTAACGGAAGATATGACTCTTGTTGCAAAATGGACTCCTATCAAATACACAATCACCTTTGAAGGAAATGTAACAAATTCCTCTGTTAAATACACTATCGAGAATACCGTCACTTTGCCCGAAGGAAGAGCCGAAACCTACTATATGTTTGACGGTTGGTTTGAAGATGAAGAACTGACAAAACCGATTTCGAAAATCGAGAAAAACTCCTACGGAAACAAAACATTGTATGCAAAAACAACATACATCGGTATCAGATTAACTCCTGCGGGAGATACATATTCCGTAACCGGTTTCGACCCTAACACAACAGAGATTACAATTCCGTCAACCTACAATGGCAAGAGTGTGACCAAGATAGGTAACTATGCGTTTGATGGTTGTTCATCGCTTACAAGTATCACTATACCAAATAGCGTGACCGAGATAGGTGACCGTGCGTTCTATGGTTGCACCTCGCTTGAAAGTGTTACTATTGGAAATAGCGTGAAATCGATAGGTGGCTATGCGTTCTATAATTGCTCCAAAGTTACAAGTATAACTATACCAAATAGCGTGACCGAAATGGGTGACCGTGCGTTCTATAATTGCACCTCGCTTACAAGTCTTACTATCGGAAATAGCGTAACTTCGATAGGTTACGAGGCGTTCAATAAGTGCTACAAAGTTACAAGTGTTACTATACCAAATAGCGTAACTTCGATAGGTGAGAGCGCGTTCAGAAGTTGTTCCTCGCTTGCAAGTGTTACTATTGGGGATAGCGTAACTTCGATAGGTGACTATGCGTTCGATAGTTGCACCTCGCTTGCAAGTGTCACTATACCAAATAGCGTGACTTCGATAGGTAAGAACGCGTTCTATAATTGTGACTTGCTCACAAGTATTACTATACCAAACGGTGTGACTTCAATAGGTAGCGAGGTATTCTATTCTTGCTCCGGACTTACAAGCATAACCATACCAAACAGCGTAACTTCGATAGGTGAAAGAGCGTTCAGTGGCTGCTCCAAACTTACAAGTATCACTATACCAAGCAGCGTAACCGAGATAGGCAACTATGCGTTCAGTCATTGCACCTCACTTACAAGTGTTACTATCGGAAATAGCGTAACTTCAATAGGTAGCGGTGCGTTCGATAATTGCGCCTCGCTTACAAGTGTTACTATACCAAATAGCGTGACTTCGATAGGTAGCTATGCGTTCCAAAGTTGCACCTCGCTTACAAGTGCTACTATCGGAAATAGCGTAACTTCGATAGGCGACAGTGCGTTTAGTGGTTGCTCCAAACTTGCAAGTGTTACTATACCAAGTAGCGTAACTTCGATAGGTTATGGTGCGTTTAGAGGTTGTTCCAAACTTACGATTTACTGCAAGGCGGCAAGCAAGCCGAGTGGATGGAATTCATCGTGGAACAGTTCAAACCGACCTGTATATTGGTTTAGTGAAAGTGCGCCAACAACAGACGGTAACTTCTGGCACTATGGCACAAATGGCGAAATTGTCATTTGGGAATAACTAAATAACAAAAAAGAGCAACTTTCGTTGCTCTTTTTATTATATTTTTCCAGGTTTTATTTCGGTTTTGCGTCCGTATTCGGTAAGGGTTACTTTACTTGCGATAAAGTCGCCACTCCAATAGCCCTCGTAGGTTTTTGAGCCTATTTTATAAGTGCCTTTGGCCCACCCTTCATAAGGATAATGACCTATTTCGCCCTCGAAAACACCGCCGTTTGGATACTTTATTCTGCCTTTATCCCACGCGTGAAAATCAAAGGCTATATAGCCCTCAAAGACTGTTCCGTCTTTTAGCCATTGAGTAATGTATCCGTGGTCAAGTTTGCCCTTGACAAATATGCCCTCGGTAACTGTTCCGTCCTTTTCAACGAGCCTACCAAGACCGTGTTTTTGTCCGTCGGAGAAGTAGCCCTCATAAATGCTACCGTCCTCGTCCTTTTTCCATCCGTAGCCCTCTTGCGCTCCATTAACGAAGAATCCGTCAATTACGACATTACCGTTATCATCATAGTATTTTCCGCGTCCGTTTGGAACATTGTTATATCCGCCATAAATCCCGACAGGGTCGTAAAAATACTCGCCCTTGTATGTATAAATCGACTTGAACGAGGCAACCTTTCCATCAGGCTTATAATTTAGGCACGGGTCGTGTGCATCTTTATCGGCAAGACCATTTGGTCCGTTGCGTTTTTTCGATGATGTGGTTGAATTTGAGGAAGAATACGAGGAAGTGCCACCAGAATAAGATGAACTCGGCACACTTGCACGACCTTTTTTATATCCCTCATCATATCCTTTTTTATAGCCTTCTTTTTCGGCAAGGTCCTTCATTATGTTAGCAAAACCAAGGTCCTTACTACCACCGCTTGAAAACTCCTTTTTAGCCTTTTCGTAGCCTTCATCATAGCCTTTTTTATAGCCGTCCGCCTCACCGAGTTTTCTACCTTCAATTCTACCGTCGATGTATGTTTTTCCGCCACTATGTGACTGTTTTTCGTCGTTTTTGCCTTTTTCGTAGCCCTCGTCGTAGCCTTTTTTATAGCCCGATTTTTCACCAAGTGTGCGCCCCTCGGCTCTACCAAGGATAAATTTCGTTTCGCTATCAAGTTCCTTATCTCTATCGGCTTTTCCCTGTCTATAACCTTCGTTATAGGCTTTTTCAATTTCGCTATTTTTTGCGCTACTGCCATTTTGACCATTTGACACACTTGATGCGCCTTTTTGACCGTTATTTTGCGAAAAGGCAGGGGAAGTGTTTGTTTTTTGCCCATTTTTGATATCGTTTTGAGATGATGAAACCGACTTTTTTGCGCCAGCCGAACCGTTTGACACATTTGATGTGCCCGAGCGAGCAAGTTCACGAAGTCGGTCTTCATACTCGTCCTCATCTATGTAGTCAAGTAAAATTCCGTTCTCAAAAATGCCAAAACAAATTTCCGTGTCGTCAACCCACTTGGAAATTCCGTGCGCCTCTCCGTTTTTAAATTCGCCCTTTTGATACGAGCCGTCAATCCACCTCATCTCGCCAAAGCCGTCAAGTTGTCCGTTTTTGAACTGACCTACATATGAGTCACCGTTTGCCCATATGATTTTGCCATATCCGTGAGGTTGGTTTTTCGAGTCCACTTCACCATCATAGGCGAAACTTCCATTTTGAATTTTCATATTTTTCTCGCTTTCGTTTAATTAATAGCCGAGTTCTTCGCCGACTATGATGAGTTTTATCCTATCGGGAATTGTCGAAAATCTTGTCACAACAGTATGAGCGCAAATTGTTGCTCCGCTAACCTTACACTCCGAACATACGCCATTTTTTGCGCACGGAGTTTGCCTATTTAAGCGAATTGCGTTTTTCACGCAAGCGATTTTCTTTACTCGCTCGGACGCACTTTCCACATCGGGAGTGATTTTGTTTTTGCCCACAACTATGATTACTGTGCGTGGGCCGTGAATTAGTGCGCCCAAGCGGTTGCCGTTGCCGTCTATGTTTACAAGTTCGCCATTTTCGGTAATTGCATTTGAACTCATTAGGAAAATATCGCTAAGTAGCGCTTGCCTTTTCGCCTCGGCACTTTTTTGTGGGTCGCTTATCGCATAGGGGTTTAGTGCATTATATTCCGAACTTACCGCATCACGAATTCCGCACTCGTCAAGAGTTACCGAGCCACCCCAAGAAACCTTCAAATCCTTTTTATCAAGACCAAGCATTTCTCTCTTATTTTCGATGATTTCGAGTGCCTTTTTCCTCGCCTCATCTCTATTTTCAACATAAAATGTCTCAATTTGCGCTTGTTTGAATTTTTTTATAAGTTTTTCCATATCCATCTCCTGGTCCGTTGTTTTTATCCGTTTCGCCTCGCAAAGCGACTCTCTTTATTTATTTTAACATATGCGCAAAAATTATTCAATAGTTATTTTATGCGCCTGTTTTAGCACTCATTTTACGCACCTGTTTTGCTCTCGCCTGGAACGGACACGCATTTTGCCCCGTTTTCCTTGTTTCTTATATATGCACATATGATTATACATAAATATGTAACACCAACAAAAGGAACAAAAAAGTTCGAAAACCCTTTTATTTGCTTGGCTTTTTGTCATATTCATATTTGTTCAATCGTTCATTTATCATCAAAATATTCTTTCAAAATCAAAAAACAGGCTCTTTTGAGCCTGTTTTAGTTTGTTTTTGAATTTAGCACTTAGTCGTTATTTTTCTTGACTTGAATTTTGCTCCTATCGTATGGCGTTACTTGGTATACATAGTAATTTAGCCAGTTTGAATAGAACACATTCGCAGTTGACACCCAATTTGGAACGACGAGCGTATTTGCTACATTACGGAAGTAATTTTTAGGTGGCTCAATAGGAAGCCCTTTCAAAAGGTCTCTTTCGTATTCATTTTTGAGCGTATCTCTATCGTATTCCATATGTCCCATAATGTAGAACTGTCTTCCGTCCTCGGAACGCGCGATTGAAACACCGATTTCGTCACTTCCTGCAAGCAAAACGAGGTCGTTTGCCTTTTCAAACTCTTCGGTTGGGATTGTCGTATGGCGAGAGTGAGGCATTACAAATTCCTCGTCTGTGCCTTTCAAAATAGGATCAAAAAGAACATATTTTCTATGTGGGAATACGCCAAAAAGTTTTTTGTCGAGCATAACTTTGTTCATTCCATAGTAGTAATGAAGTGCCGCTTGCGCTCCCCAACAAATAAATATCGTGCTTTGGACATTTGTTTTCGCAAAATCGAGGATTTCGGTAAGTTCCTTCCAGTATTTTACTTCTTCAAATTCCATTTGTTCAACAGGCGCACCTGTTATTATCATACCGTCAAAGCGCTCATTTTTAACCTCGTTAAAGGTCTTATAAAAGCGTTGAAGATGTTGGAGCGGAGTGTTTTTTCCTATATAACTTTCCGTTCCGATAAGAGTTACCTTTATTTGAAGCGGAGAGTTTGAAAGAAGTCTTATAAGTTGCGTTTCCGTTTCAATTTTTGTCGGCATGAGATTTAAAATTGCAATCTCGATTGGACGAATATCCTGCGAGTGCGCTCTTTCGTGATTCATTACGAAAACATTTTCCTCACTAAGCGTTGTATATGCAGGTATGTCCTTTGGAATTATAATTGGCATAAAGCTCCCTCCTTTTTTATTTATTTTTCGCTCATCTATGAGCAACGCAGATTACAATGTCTAAATTGCTGTGGCTTTAAGAGCATTTAGGCAAAGTTAGGCAAGGCGCACCACAGCCGACAGGCGAAGGCTATCTTTATGATAGTCGAGGTTGTCGGCGAGGAGCAACGAAGCATAACAAAGCATAAATCTCTTAAAGAGATTTGAGTGCTTGGCTAAGGTCCTCTATAATATCCTCTGCGTTTTCAATACCTACACTAAGGCGAATGAGGTTGTCGGCAATTCCGATTGCTTCAAGGTCGGCGCTTGAAAGTTGGCGGTGGGTTGTTGATGCGGGATGAAGAACACAGGAGCGTGCATCGGCTACATGTGTTACGATTTTGAGCATTTTGAGGTTTTCCATAAACTCGGCAGCCTTTTTGCTTCCGCCCTTAACACCGAAACTCATCATTCCGCCCATACCGTTTGGCATATATTTCTTTGCAAGGTCAAAATACTTGTCGTTTTCAAGTGATGGATGTTTTACCCATTCAACATTCTCGTTTTCAGAGAGGAATTTTGCGACCTTTTTCGCATTTTCGCTATGTCTTTCCATACGGAGAGCAAGTGTTTCCATACCGAGATTTGTGAGGAATGCGTTTTGTGGGCTCATAATAGCACCGAGGTCACGCATCATTTGAACTCTGCACTTAACACCGAATGCGGTTTTGCCAAGAGTTGAGTAAACGAGTCCGTGATAACTTTCATCAGGCACTAAAAATTCCTTATATCTATCGGTTGCGGTGAAGTCGAAGTTGCCACCGTCGATAATGCAACCGCCAAGTGCAACTGCGTGGCCGTCAAGATATTTCGATGATGAATAAAGAACGATATTCGCACCGAAGTCAAGAGGACGGCAAAGAACAGGTGTTACCAAGGTATTGTCCACCATAAATAGCACCTTGTGGCGCTTTGCGATGTTTGCGATTTTTTCAAAATCAAGCACTACAATAGTAGGATTTGCAAGTGTTTCGGCAAAGATAACCTTTGTCTTTTCATCAACGAGCGCGTCAATTTTTTCCTCGCTATCGTCAAGGTCAAAGAAACGGCACTCAATTCCATACTTTTTGAGTGTGATTGAGAAAAGGTTGTATGTTCCGCCATAAATTGCCTTTGCGGAAACGATGTTGTCACCTGCGTTGCAAACATTGAGAATTGCAAGAAGTGTTGCGCTCATTCCCGATGCGCAAGCAATTCCACAAGTTCCACCGTCAAGTGCGCAAAGTTTGTTTTCAAATGCGGAAACGGTTGGGTTTGCAAGACGGGTATAGAAGTATCCGTCCGCCTTTAAGTCGAATAGGTCGGCAAGACCTTCCGCTGTATCGTATGCGTAGGTTGTGCTTTGAACAATCGGCACAACACGAGGCTCACCATTCTTTGGTTCATAGCCCGCTTGGACGCATAATGTATCTAAATTTGACATAATTTCACCTTCTTTGTAGGGCTTTGCCCTAAAATATGAATTGATGCTACGCATCATGAATCGAACGCAAGCGTTCATGAATTGCAATCTTGCGATTGCATGAATTGAATTGATTTCATCATATGATGAAGTCAATTCATTACATAGTTTGCTCCATTAATTTCGCAAACTATGAATTGGTGCAGGAATTCTTCCACCACGGTTAATAAAGTCTTCACTTGAATACTTATTAAGTGGCATAATCGGTGCGTGACCGAGAAGTCCGCCAAATTCTACACTTTCGCCCACATCTTTTCCTACTACGGGGATTAGGCGAACTGCGGTTGTTTTATTATTTATTACGCCAATGGCGATTTCGTCTGCGATAATTCCGCTAAGGGTTGATGCGCTAACGCTACCGGGAACGGCAATCATATCAAGACCTACGGAGCAAACTGCGGTCATAGCCTCTAACTTTTCAATAGTGAGTGCGCCACATTCCGCTGCGCTAATCATTCCTGCATCCTCAGATACGGGGATAAATGCGCCACTAAGTCCACCTACATGGCTTGATGCCATAACTCCGCCTTTTTTAACTGCATCATTGAGCATTGCAAGGGCGGCGGTTGTTCCGTGTGTTCCACACTTTTCAAGTCCCATATTTTCAAGAATGTGTGCAACGCTATCTCCAACCGCAGGTGTTGGGGCAAGGGATAGGTCGATAATTCCGTATGGGGTATTAAGGCGCTTTGATGCCTCATAAGCGATGAGTTGACCGACTCTTGTTATCTTAAATGCGGTCTTTTTGATTACATCGGCAAGGCGCGAGAAGTCACAAAATCCCTCTCTCTTAATAGCCGACGCAACAACACCAGGTCCGCTAACTCCTACATTGATTACAGTGTCGCTTTCGCCCATTCCGTGCATTGCGCCCGCCATAAATGGATTATCTTCGGGAATGTTCGCAAATACAACGAGTTTTGCGCAACCTATTGAGTCTTGGTCCTTGGTAAGATATGCAGTTTCCTTCATAATCTCACCCACGCGTTTAACCGCGTCCATATTGATAGCCGCTTTTGTCGATGCAACATTCACACTTGAACAAACTTTTGTTGTGGTGGAAAGTGCCTCGGGGATTGCATCAATGAGGTTTTTTGCACCCCTTGTCATTCCTTTTTGAACGAGTGCGCCAAAGCCACCGATGAAGTTGATGCCAAGTTCGTTTGCCGCCTTTTCAAGCACTCCTGCCAAGCGAACATACTCGTCAGGTCCAAAATCCGCACCGACAAGCGAAATTGGTGTTACACTAACACGCTTATTGATGATAGGAATTCCGTATGTATGTTCAAGGTCAATAGCGGTCTTTACAAGGTCCTTTGCGCTCTTTGTGATTTTGTCGTAAATCTTTGTTTCAAGACGCTTTTTGTCATCACTTATACAGTCGAGAAGCGAAATACCCATTGTGATTGTTCGGATATCAAGATTCTCCTGTTTTATCATATTTATCGTTTCAAGAATATCATTAGTATTAAGCATTTTTTAACCTCATATGCGGTGCATTGTGTTGAAAATGTCCTCGTGCATTACACGAATGTCAAGGTTTTTCTCCTTGCCAACTGCTTCAAGTTCCTTTTGGAAACTCATAAATGTAGATGACATATTGTCAATTTCAACAAGCATTATCATCGCAAAATAATCTTGAATAACGCTTTGCGTAATATCTACGATATTAACGCCATATTTCGCACATTCTGTGCTTACTGTGGCAATAATGCCAACACTATCTTTTCCTATTACTGTAATTACTGCTTTCATTTTTTACCCTTCCCATACTTTTTCTTTAAGAGAAGAAAAAGTATGCAAAAAGAAACTAATCTGTAAAAACTTTCAAAAGTTTTCGAGTATTCATTTTGCCTCTTTTTCTTGCGGTAAGAGGTTGATTTCCGCACCTTTTCGGCTATAAACTTTTCCTCGCGGTTTAGAACCGAGTTAGGCAAGGCGCACCACAGC
>JAZNJK010000161.1:0-7047 GCA_045578005.1 Eubacteriales bacterium
AAAACCACACTTAATGCCGTAAATACACGGTTTAAGGCTGGTTCGTTCCGCTCCCGTCAGGCATCGTGCGACGGTCTTTTTGGGCTGTCGCACATTTATATTGACAAATATATAAAAGTATGCTAAAATAATGTTTGATGTAAAAATTTTTTAGGAGATACATAAAAATGGCTAAAGAAAAGAAGGAAAAGGTAGTAGTTAGAAAATGTCACCACTGTGGCAAACCTATTGCCGAGGGCAAGGACTTTTGTCTATATTGCGGTCATGTATATACCGAGGAAGATCCGTTTGCCGCTGAAAAGAAAGCAAAGAGAAATAAAATGCTCAAAAAACTCGGAATTTTTGGAGGCGTTTGCGTTGCGATTGGCGTAGTTATTTGGCTCACAATCTTTTTCGTGCTTAAAGAGATAAACAAGAGCGACTTTTTGAGAGTTGTTGAGTTTATTAGGGAAGAGGGCGAATTTGTTGAGGCAACTCCACTCCCCGAGGAAGAAACAAGCATCGATGAAACCGAAAGCGGTGAGGGCGATGAAGAAGAAAGCGTGACCGAGGAAGAGAGCGAGGAAGAGAGCGAGGAAGAAACCACCACCGAAGAAGAAAGCGGTGAGGGTGACGAAACCGAGGGCGACGAAACTGAGGGCGAAGAAACCGAGGAGAAAAAGCCGGAACGTCTTGTTTGCAACATCGAATATTTCGACAGATATGTTTACGAAGTAAAAAGCACGACAAAACTCGTTTGCCTTGATGGTGAAGAACATAGATTTTTCATTCTCTATGCTGATGAGATTGATGGACTTCTCACCGAAATCACTCTTGAACTTGACGAAACTACAAAAGATGAATTCTTGTGGCAACTTATTTCAACCTATGTTGATACAAGTATCGGTAACACCGATTACAGTTTTGTGAGAGAATATCACGGAACATTCGACCCAAATAAGTTTACAAGCCTTTATGGTGATGTTGATGTAGCGGAAACCGAAACAGAAACAGAGACTGAAACCGAAACCGAGGGTGAGGGCGATGAAACTTCAACCGAGTCAGGCGATGAAACCGAAAGCGAAACAGAAACTGAAACAGAGACCGAAACTGAAACAGAGACTGAAACCGAAACTGAAAGCGGTGAAGGTGATGAAACCGAGGGCGAGGGAGATGAAACCGAGAGCGAAACAATCCCAATGCTCCCACCTGAACAGTCTATTGAAAATGCCGCAGCAAAGATGGCATCACTTCAAATTAGAGATATCATCACCGACCTTATCAAGTGCCTTGAAGATAATCGCGTAGGCGTTGATATTGCAAACCTTGGCTTTACAGAGTATAAAGCATATCTTGACTCACTTGACCCACTTAAAAATGTAGGTAAAAAATAATAATTTTGATAACTTGCAAAGAAATTTGCAAGTTATCTTCTTTTTATTGACAAAGAGAGTAATTACTGTTAAAATATTTATGTTAAATAAATTATAAAAGGAAGAAACAATGGAACGCTTATATAAACGAGGCAGACTTATGTATATCCTTGAAGCAGGGCTTGAATATCTTATTTCAATTCTTGTTGCGGATATGTATCTTGCCTCGCTCACAAAGGAACTTGGCATTAGCGATAGTGTAACGGGAATCTTGTCCTCGATAATCTCTCTCGGTTGCCTCTTTCAACTTGTTACAACTCTAATTCATAAAGGTAGCGCAAAACGGCTCGTTATGGTCCTTAGTGTTGTAAACCAACTCTTGTTTATGTCCCTTTATGTCATTCCGCTGACAGGTTGGCAAGGCAAGACAAAGCAAGTTGTATTTGTTGTCGCAATAGTGCTTGCGTATTTCTTCTATAACATCGCACACCCGAAGAAGATAAACTGGTTTATGTCCCTCGTCGATGACGAAAAAAGAGGGTGTTTCACCGCTAAAAAAGAGGCAATTTCACTCGCAACCGGAGTTATATTCAACTTCGCAATGGGTGCGGTAATCAGTTACTATCAAGAAAGAGATATTCGCACCGCATTTATAATTTGCGGAATTTCAATTTTCGTTATAATGGTTTTCCATACCATAACAATGCTACTTACGGTTGAAAAGAAAATCCCAAGCGCAAGTGACAATGGCGAAAAGAAGTCGAAAATCGGCTTTATCTCCGTTTTGAAAGATAAAGAGATTTTGAAAGTTACACTTGTTTTCGTCCTTTGGCAAATTGCCACAAATGTAGCCTCTCCTTTTTACGGAGCATATAAAAATAACACGCTAAAACTCGACCCGATTTACGGAATTTCAATTCTTAGCGCAATTTATGCCGTTGCAAGAGCGTCGTTTTCGTTCGTATGGGGAAAATATGCCGATAAATATTCCTTTGCAAAAATGCTTAGAATTTGCTTTGCAATAGCAGGAACGGCATTCTTCATAAACGCCTTTTGCCGTCCCGAAAACGGATATGTGGTTTTCACCATCTACCATGTCCTCAATGCCGTTGCAATGGGCGGAATAAATAGCGCACTTATAAATCTTTGCTATGACTATGTCCCACCTGAAAAGCGCACTGATGCCCTTGCCGTATCTCTTGCAATTTCGGGCGTGTGCGGATTTGTGGCAACACTTTGTATGTCCCCACTTGTTTCATACATTCAAAATAATAACGATACCATTTTCGGTATGCAAATATATGCTCAACAACTTTTGTCAATGGTTGCGTGTGCGATTAGTATGATTGCCGTTCTTTATGTTCATTTTGCGATGGCTCGTAAAGCAAGAGTTTCTCGCGGAGAAAAACTAATTAGCGAAAGCAAGAAAGAGGAAAATTAAAATGCTTAATAAAATATCTCCCGAGAGGGCGGGAATTAAGTCCGAATATGTTGAAAAATTCATAAAAAAACTTGAAAAAAGACAAGTTCATATGCATAGCGTTCTTATGGCAAGAGGAAATGACCTTTTTTGCGAGGCATATTGGAAACCCTTTTCGGCAGAGAAAACTCATAGAATGTATTCCGTTACAAAGAGTTTTGTATCAGTTGCCATCGGTCTTTGCGTAGAAGACGGACTTATCGACCTTGACAGGACCATTGCCTCATATTTCCCCGATAAGATTGATACCCCTCTTTGTAAAAATCTTGCGGAGCAAACTGTCCGCCAAATGCTCACAATGACAACAACAGGCTTTGGTGTTTCTTGGTTTAGCGAAACTGACCCTGATAGAACACACTTTTACTTCACCGATATAGGAGAAAGGCATAGCGCCGGCACAGTTTGGGGATATGATAGCGCAGGCTCGCAGGTTATGTCAAGCCTTGTCGAAAGAGTAACGAAAAAGCGCCTTTTTGATTTTTTGAATGAGCGCATTTTTACTCATATCGACGCATTTCAAACCGCGCGCATTCTCAAAACGAGAAACGGTGATAGTTGGGGAGATAGCGCAATGCTTTGCACCTCGCGTGACCTTGTGACATTTGCAAGATTTGTTATGAATTACGGCGAGTGGAATGGCAAGCGCCTTATGAATGAGGAGTATTTGAAAAAAGCGACCTCAAAGCAAGTTTGCAATATCACAAGCCCACACTATCAAGCACTTCACCAAGGCTACGGCTATCAGTTTTGGATAACCGAGCAAGGTGCGTTTGCTATGGTAGGAATGGGAGACCAACTTGCAATTTGCCTACCCGAAAAGGATTTTATTTTCGTTTGCACCGCTGACAATCAAGGCAACGACAACGCAAGAGAATATATAGTAAATAACTTATTCGACATAATTGTCGATAATATGGGCGAACCACTTTACGAAGATAAGGACGCAAATGACTCTTTAAACGAGTTTGTTTCAACGCTTGAACTTTATGCAATAAGAGGTCAAAACGACTCGCCAACAAGAGAAAAAATAAACGGAGTTACCTATAACTGCTCCGAAAACATTAGCGGACTTAAATCGTTTAGATTTGATTTCGAAAACGAAAAAGAGGGCATTCTCACCTACGAAAACAAAAACGGAGTTTTGGCACTCCCATTCTATGTAAATAAGAATAGATTTGTCAAATTCCCCGAACTTGGTTATTCAAGAGAATTCGGTGGACTTCGCACAACTGACGGCTTTAAATACGATAGCGCAGTTTCACTCGCTTGGACCGATAATGACAAAATCGTCATAGTATCCCAAATAATAGACGACTATTTTGGCAACGCATTTATGTCGTTCTCGTTTAAAGACGATAGATGCACCGTGTCACTTGACCACACAGCAGAGGACTTTTTGTGGGAATACAAGGGGTATGCTAACGCAAATGCGGAGTTCGGAATGAAGTAATTGCTCCTAACTTGTGAAAAAGGTTTTTACAGTTTACTTTCTTTTTGCTACTTTTTCTTTTGTCAAAGAAAAAGTAGATAATAACATATAAGGTGGATTTTATGAAAATCGGTGGATTTCAAAAGATGACCATGCTTGACTTTCCCGAGAGGGTAGCCTGCACGGTATGGACATACGGTTGCAATTTAAGATGCCCGTTTTGTCACAATGCCTCGCTCGTTATTGACAAGGCGGAACTTTTCGATGAAAACGAAATATTGTCATATATAAATAAAAGGAAGGGAGTTTTAGACGGTGTTTGCATAACAGGTGGAGAACCGCTTTTGCAAAAGGACATTTTTGGTTTTATGAAAAAAATCAAAGACCTTGGCTTACTTGTCAAACTCGACACAAACGGCGCATATCCCGACCTTCTTAAAAAGGCAATTGAAGATGGACTTGTTGACTATGTTGCGATGGATATAAAAAATTCCAAGGAAAAATACGCACAGACAGTCGGTGTTTCAAACCTTGACATTACTCCTTACGAAAAAAGTGTCGAAATTTTGAAAAATTCGGGAATAGATTATGAGTTTCGCACCACTATCGTAAAGGAACTTCACGACCTTTCCGATATTCAAAAAATAGGCGAGTGGATAAAGGGCGCAAAAAAATATTTTTTGCAATCTTTTGTCGATTCGGGAAACACCATAAAAACGGGCTATTCCGCACACGACAAAAACACGCTCGAAGCCTTTAAACAAGCGGTTTTAGAGCATATTTCGCGTGTCGAAATTCGCGGAATTTGATAAAATTGTTGACAAATCAACCACAATATGTAGTGCAAATTTTTTTAAAAAAGCACAAGATATTGTGGTTTTTCTATTGACAAAGGCAAAATAATGTAGTATAATGATTTCACGAAACAAAACAGCACCCCACGGATTCTTCAAGCCAAAAGCGAGAAGCATCTATTTTTACGCCAAATTTCGTGAAAAACCACTCATTTTACATCGAACTTAGTCGAAAAATCGGGCAAAATCCAATGGTGATGCGTGTTTCAGTATATACGGATAAAATGTCCGAAAAGAAAAAAGAATAATAAAAAGGAGAAGAGAAAAATGTATGATGTAATCAAACGCGATGGCAAAATCGCAAATTTTAACATTTCCAAGATTGCAAATGCAATTAAGATGGCATTTGATGCTTGCAAAAAGCAATACAATCAGGATACAATCGACTTTTTGGCACTCAAAGTAACCGCAGATTTTGAGCCAAAAGTAGAAAACAATAGAGTTTCCGTTGAGGCAATTCAGGATAGCGTAGAAAGCGTGCTTATCAGAGCAGGCTATGATGATATAGCAAAGGCATACATTCTTTACAGAAAGCAAAGAGAAAAGATTCGTAACATCGGCTCAACAATGCTTGACTATCAAGAACTTGTTGATAACTATCTTAAAATCAACGACTGGCGAGTTAAGGAAAACTCAACAGTTACCTACTCGGTAGGCGGTCTTATTCTTTCAAACTCGGGCGCAATCACCGCTAACTATTGGTTAAGCGAAGTTTACGATTCCGAAATTGCTTCTGCACACCGTAACGCAGACATTCACATTCACGACCTTTCAATGCTCACAGGTTACTGTGCAGGTTGGTCACTTAAACAACTTATCAAAGAGGGACTTGGCGGAGTAGTAGGAAAGATTACATCAGCACCTGCATCTCACCTTTCAACTCTTTGTAACCAAATGGTAAACTTCCTTGGCATCATGCAAAATGAGTGGGCTGGCGCACAAGCGTTTTCATCATTTGACACATATCTTGCTCCATTCGTAAAGGTTGATAACCTCACATATAAAGAAGTTAAACAGTGCATTCAATCTTTCGTATACGGCGTAAACACACCTTCCCGTTGGGGAACACAAGCGCCATTTAGCAACATCACACTTGACTGGGTAGTTCCAAACGACCTTGCTGAACTCAACTGCATTATCGGTGGTAAGGAAGTTGACTTCAAGTATAAAGATTGCCAAAAAGAAATGGACATGGTAAACAAGGCGTTCATCGAAATCATGATTGAAGGTGACGCAAACGGCCGTGGATTCCAATATCCTATCCCAACTTACTCAATCACATCTAACTTCGATTGGAGCGAAACCGAAAATAATAAACTCCTTTTCGAAATGACCGCAAAATACGGAACACCTTATTTCTCCAACTACATCAATAGTGATATGGAGCCAAGCGATGTTCGTTCAATGTGTTGCCGTCTCCGTCTTGACCTTCGTGAACTTCGTAAGAAGTCAGGTGGTTTCTTCGGTAGTGGTGAAAGCACAGGTTCGGTCGGCGTTGTAACAATCAATATCCCAAGAATTGCATATCTTGCAGAAGATGAGGCTGATTTCTATGCTCGTCTTGACAAGATTATGGATATCTCCGCTCGTTCACTCAAAATTAAGAGAACAGTAATCACAAAACTCCTTGATAACGGACTTTATCCATATACAAAGAGATACCTCGGCACATTCAATAACCACTTTAGCACAATCGGTCTTGTTGGTATGAATGAGGCTTGTCTTAACGCAAAATGGCTCCGCAAGGACCTTACCAATCCTGAGGCTCAAAAGTTCGCACAAGATGTTCTCAATCATATGAGAGAGCGCCTTAGTGACTACCAAGAAAAGTATGGCGACCTCTACAACCTTGAAGCAACACCTGCTGAGTCAACATCTTACCGTCTTGCAAAGCACGATAAGAAACATTATCCCGAAATCATCACCGCACCT
>JAZNJK010000162.1:0-3544 GCA_045578005.1 Eubacteriales bacterium
AAGCGGTCTTAGGAAGACAAATTATTGTGCCAACTCCTTGGCTCACAGAACGACATGGCTACGATCCGACTTCCTCGCACTCGGTGGAAAGGGCGTAATCTCCGTTCTTTCAAACCCACTTCCAAAGGCGACAGTTGAAATTTGCGATAGATTTTTTAAGGGTGATGTAAAGGGAAGCGCAAAACTTCAACTCGACCTTCTCCCACTCATCAACGCTCTTTTCTGTGAGGTAAACCCCGTTCCTGTAAAGTGTGCTATGGCTCATATGGGATATACCGAAAATGTTCTTCGTTCCCCACTTTACCCAATGGAAAGCGATAATGAAGCGGTTCTTGTTGAAAAATTAAGAGAGCAAGGAATTAAAATATGAAAGTAATTGTAGTAGGCGCGCTTGGCATAATGGGCAAGCATGTCATAAATGCAGTAAATAATTCGGGTAATGAATGCGTTGCGTTCGTCGATATTAAATACGGCGAGCAAAGAAACGCAAACGAATACCTAAAAATGTCCGATATTAAGGAAAACGCCGATGTCGTAATTGACTTTTCCTTCCACGGATTAACAAAGGAAATCACCGACTACGCCATAAGCACAAAAACCCCGACAATCATCGCCACAACAGGTCAAACCGATGAAGAAAAGGCAATTATTGTTGAGGCATCAAAAAAAGCCCCAATCTTCTATACAGGAAATATGTCACTCGGTATTGCTACCCTTTGCGACCTCGTTAAAAAGGCGGTAGAGGTGTTCCCGAATGCCGATGTTGAAATTATAGAAACTCACCATAACCGTAAACTTGATGCCCCTTCGGGAACTGCGAAAATGCTCTTCGATGCAGTTAAGGAAGTAAGAAACGAGGCAAGCGCAAAACAGGGAAGAAACGGTCTTTGCAAGCGTGAAGCGGGCGAAGTTGGTATCAGTTCAGTTAGAATAGGCAACATCGTTGGCATTCACGAGGTTAGAATTGGCACAGCAACCGAGCAACTAACTTTAAAGCACGAGGCATATGATAGAGCGCTCTTTGCCGATGGCGCAATAAAAAGTGCGGAATTTATGTGCGGTAAAGGTGCAGGACTTTATACTATGAAGGAGTTACTAAAAGGATAATGCTACACGAAAATTTATCCATAAATGAAAAAGGGCATCTTTGCATAGCGGATTTCGATACAGTTGACCTTGCTAAAAAGCACGGCACACCGCTTATGGTAATGGATGAGTCGAGAATAAAGAGGAATTTTGGCATTTATAGAGATGCAATGAAAAAATTCTTTGGCGAAACTTCATTTCCTGCATTTGCAAGTAAGTCTTTTTCATGTAAATATATCTACCGAATAGCAAAGGAAATGGGCGTTGGCATTGACATTGTCTCTTCTGGCGAACTTTATACAGCCCTTGAAGCGGGATTTAATGTTTCAAAGTCATTTTTCCACGGAAATAATAAGACCGATTTTGATATTCAATACGGAATTGATAACGGTGTCGGCTATTTCGTAGTCGATAATATGACAGAACTTGATGTGATTGATGAAATCGCAGGTGAAAAGGGAATAATTCAACCCGTTATTTTGCGACTTACCCCAGGAATTGACCCTCATACCCATTCCGCAATCACAACAGGACAAGTTGATAGTAAATTCGGTATCGCTATTGAAACAGGACAAGCCGATGAGGCGGTAAAATATACCCTCTCAAAGAAAAATGTCCGTCTTGACGGTTTCCACTGTCATATCGGCTCGCAAATATTTGATATAAAACCATTTTGCGACTCCGCCGATATTATGATAAAATATATCGCACAAATCAAGGAAAAATTCGGTTACGAAATAAAAATCCTAAACCTCGGTGGCGGTTTTGGAGTAAGATATATTTCATCTCAACCCGAACTTGATTATGCCGATTTTATAAGACAAATTGCCGAGCATATCGACACCGAAATTGCAAACAGTAATATCAAAAAACCGACAATAGTAATGGAACCTGGAAGAAGCATCGTTGCCGACTCTTGTCTTACACTTTATACCATTGGTGGAACGAAGGAAATTCACGGTTTTAAGAACTATGTATCAGTTGACGGAGGTATGCCTGATAACCCAAGATATGCTCTTTATCAAGCCGATTATACAGTAGAACTTGCCTCTAAAATGAATGAAGAAAAATCATTTAATTGCACAGTTGCGGGTAGATGCTGTGAAAGTGGCGACCTCTTGCAAGAGAATGTTTTGATGCCAAAACCGGTAAGAGGAGATGTTTTGGCAGTCCTTGTAACAGGCGCATATAACTACTCAATGGCAAGTAATTATAATAGAATTCCTCGCCCAAAAGTCGTTGCAATCAGTAATGGAAAAGATGTAGAAATCATTCGTAGAGAAACCTTTGCCGACCTAACCAAAAACGACTTGTAATCAATAAAAATAGAATTTTAGAATTTATAAATTCGAAAATTATTAAAATCAAAAATTCATAAATCAACAAAAACCCCAAAACCCTTTTAACAAAAAGAGTTTAATTTAAAATTAATTTTAATAAAAATCAAAAAATCCGATGTAAAAACATCGGATTTTTTGTTATATTTTTTAGTAGTTTTTAAAATGAATTATCTTTTCTTTGTAGCGTTTTCAACAACCAATTTGTTAACCATTTCATCAACACTCATAGAGCCGAGATCAACACCACCAC
The DNA here is from genome assembly GCA_045578005.1 of Eubacteriales bacterium. Classification (GTDB taxonomy): domain Bacteria; phylum Bacillota; class Clostridia; order Oscillospirales; family CAG-272; genus RGIG2000. The sequence goes on from JAZNJK010000162.1 coordinate 2,677, forward strand.
GAGCGCGGAGCGAAACAGTTCCACTCTCAACCTCATTGTTACCGATAATGATAACATAAGGGATTTTTTGAAGTTGAGCCTCTCTTATTTTTTTACCCATCGTTTCGTTTCTTGTGTCAAGTTCAACTCTAAGACCAAGTTCATCAAGTTTCTCTTTAACGCCTCTTGCATATTCTTCGCAATCGGAGTTAATAGGAACGATAACTGCCTGTGTAGGTGAGAGCCAAAGTGGAAGAGCGCCTGCATACTTTTCAAGAATGAGAGCAAGTGTTCTTTCGTAGCAACCGAGAGAAGTTCTGTGAATGATGTAAGGAGTTACTGTTTGATTGTTAGAATCTACATATTCCATACCGAACTTTTTAGCAAGAAGCATATCAATTTGAATTGTAACAATTGTGTCTTCCTTGCCAAATACATTTTTGCATTGAATGTCAAGTTTAGGACCGTAGAATGCCGCCTCATCGATACCGATTTCGTAATCAAGACCGATATCGTCAAGAAGTTCTTTCATTACATTTTGAGCCTCATTCCATTGCTCAGGTGTTCCCTCATACTTGTCAGTGCGGTTAGGATCCCACTGTGAAAAACGGAATGTGCAATCTTCCCAAAGTCCGACAGTTTCAAGGCAATATTTTGCAAGTTCAAGACAACCCTTGAATTCTTCGGCAAGTTGATCGGGGCGGAGAATAAGGTGTCCTTCGGAAATGGTAAACTGTCTTACACGAATAAGTCCGTGCATCTCACCGCTGTCTTCGTTACGGAAAAGAGTAGATGTTTCACCAAGACGCATAGGAAGATCTCTATATGAACGCTTTTTGTTAAGGAATACTTGATATTGGAATGGACAGGTCATAGGACGCAAAGCAAA
>JAZNJK010000163.1:0-5220 GCA_045578005.1 Eubacteriales bacterium
TTCCTCTATAGGACAAACGTCCTTTAAATATTTAGCATTCCAAAGATTTCTTATTCCCTCTTTTGTAAATACGTGACCATGACGTCCGTTTCTGCTCGGCATTACACAGTCAAACATATCTACTCCTCTGTGTACTGCCTCTATTATATTTTGCGGAGTTCCTACACCCATCAAATATCTCGGCTTATTTTCAGGCATAAAAGGCTCCACCGCTTCAATTATACGATACATATCCTCGGTTTTTTCGCCAACGGCAAGTCCTCCGATTGCGTATCCGTCAAGGTCGAGTTCGGCAATATCCTTCATATGTTGAATACGAAGGTCCTCATATGTGCTTCCTTGGTTTATGCCGAAAAGCATTTGATTTTTGTTTATTGTGTCGGGTAGGCTATTAAGACGGTCAAGTTCAGTCTTACAACGGACAAGCCATCTTGTAGTGCGCTCACACGATTTTTTTACATAGTCATACGGAGCGGGGTTTTCGATACATTCATCAAACGCCATAGCGATAGTTGATGCGAGGTTTGATTGAATTTGCATACTTTCCTCAGGACCCATAAAAATGCGTTTTCCGTCGATATGTGATGCGAATTTAACACCTTCTTCGGTGATTTTTCTAAGTTGGGCAAGTGAGAAAACCTGAAATCCGCCACTGTCGGTAAGCACGGGCTTATCCCAGTTGAAAAACTTATGAATTCCGCCAAGGTCGTGAATTAGGCGGTCACCTGGGCGAATGTGAAGGTGGTAGGTATTTGAGAGTTCAACTTGACAGTTGATTTCTTTAAGGTCGGTTGTTGATACTCCGCCTTTTATTGCGGCACATGTGCCTACATTCATAAACACAGGTGTTTCTATTGTGCCGTGGACTGTTTCAAGCCTTGCGCGTCTTGCTCTGCCATCGGTCTTTAAAACTTCAAACATATTTTGTTCCTTTTTGCGTTTATTTTATTCTTTCAAATTGCTTTTCGAGGAAGTGTTTTGTCATTTCGAGTGCGACAGGTCTTCCGTGAGGGCAATATTTTATGTTATCAAGAGTTAACACTCTATCGCATATCCATTTGATATGTCCCTCATCATAGATGCGTCCCGCCTTAATTGCGCTCTTACACGATGCCTGATACAGTGCCTTTTCAAACACCTCATATCTTGCACTTTGCGCATCTCCTTTTCCTGATGAAAGGCGAGAAAGGAGCGTTACAAGTGTGTCTTTTGCACCGTTTTGCTCTATTTCCGACGGGATTTCGGTAATGCTTGCAACCGAGCCGTTTATCTCAACGCTAAATCCTACTTTGTTTATATCCTCTTTCCACTCATCAAACGCACCGATTTCATCGGAAGTTAGATAAACCTCAATGGGTATCATAAGCATTTGAGATGACGGGGTTGCGCCCTTGATTTTCTTTTTGAGGTCCTCAAAAATTATTCTTTCGTGGGCGGCATGTTTATCTATTAAATACATAGTTTCGCCAAGTTCAACAATTACATAAGAGTTAAATGCCTCACCGATTATTTTATAGTCGGGGACAATTATTTTGCCCTCGCCCTCTACCTCGACAAAGGACGACGGATTGTTTTCTTGGCTATTGCTCTCGTTTTTATAAGTTGCAATTTCGTGTGGTTGGGCATTTTGTTGCTCGTTGGAAATATTTGTGTTTTCTATTTCCACATCACCGAAAATGTTTGAAATTCCTTGCGGTTTTTCATCATATGTATTGATTTTTTGGCTTGATGTATCGGTATTTTGCGATTTTTCGCCCTGTGTTCCGCTCTTGTTTGCACTGAACGGATTATACTCGCCATACCCTTTTTTCTCATCGTAGCCTGTATAATCAAGTCCCGCTCCCTTTTGACGGAAGATACCGATATTGCTATTGCTGTCAAACTTTACAGCCTCGTGAGAAGGTGCGTTTCTATCAAGCACGGGGAACTGTGTATTTGAGAGCAAGTCGGTATTTGTGTTTTTGGAACTTTCATAAAGTTCGGGACGGACAACATTACCCGCAAGTGCAGTGCGCACTGCATAGTAAACTGCCGAGAAAATTATATTCTCATTTGAGAATTTAACCTCTAACTTCGCAGGATGCACATTTACATCGACGAGTGTTGGGTCAATTTCAAGGTTTAGAACGCAAAATGGGAATTTGTCGCTTGGGATATAGGACTGATATGCCTGTTCAAGCGCCGAACCCATTGTCTTGCTCTTCACAAATCTTGAATTTATATAGAAGTTTTCAAGGTTACGGTTTGCCCTGTTTATTTCGGGGGTTGAGATATATCCCTCAACGCTTATTCCGTTTTCCTTTCTTGACACTTTAATAGTGTTTTTTGCAATATCTTTGCCAAGCACGGCATAGATTGCGTTTTGAAGATTTCCGTCACCCCGTGTGACAAATTTCACCTCGGAGTCAAGAATATAGCGAAAAGCGATGTCGGGTTTTGAAAGAGCAATTTTTTCAACTACTGCGCTTACTGTTCCTGCCTCGGCTTTATCGGATTTTAGGAATTTTTTGCGTGCGGGAACATTATAGAAAAGATCCTCGACAATGATTGTTGTTCCCTCGGAACAAGATGTCTTTATATGACTAATCACCTCGCCTGCGTGACATTCCAAATATCCGCCGACTTCATCATCGTTAGTCTTTGACATTATTCTAACCTTGGCAACAGAGGAAATGGCGGAAAGAGCCTCTCCTCTAAAACCGAGAGTCATTATTGCGTTAAGGTCGGTTGCGTCCTTGATTTTGCTTGTTGCGTGTCTTAAAATGGCGGTGGGAAGGTCATCAAATTCAATTCCGCATCCGTTATCGGTGATACGGATAAAGGTTTTACCACCGTTTTTTACTTCAACCGTGAGTGAGGTCGCCCCTGCGTCGATGGAGTTTTCAATAAGTTCCTTGACTACTGACGAGGGACGGTCAACAACCTCGCCTGCGGCTATTAAGTTGGCAATATCAAAGCCGAGAACATTTATCCTCGCCATTTTTTCACTCCTCTCTTACTGTTGGCTTTTAGTTGATCAATTTTTTAAGTTCAAATATGAAGTTCATAGCCTCAATAGGTGTTAGGGTATTTATATCTATCTTCTTCACTCTATCGGCAATTTCGTAGATGCCTATATCCTCGATTGACATTTCCATACTCGGCTCTGTCTTTTTAGTGCTTGGTGCGATTTGAACACTACCTTGCTCTAATATTTCGGCAAGGATTGTCCTTGCGCGTTTTACTACCTCGTTTGGCACGCCTGCGAGTTTAGAAACCTCAATACCGTAACTGTCGTCGGTTGGGCCTTTGACAATTTTACGAAGGAAGATGATGTCATCTCCGCGCTTTTTTGCTACGATATTATAGTTTACAACTCCGTCAATTTCATCTTCAAGCGAGGTGAGTTCGTGATAGTGAGTTGCAAACATAGTTTTTGCGCCGATTTTCTTACTTGCGGTATACTCGGCAATAGCCTTTGCCATACTCATTCCGTCAAAGGTGCTTGTGCCTCTACCGATTTCATCGTAGATTATGAAACTGCGTTTGGTTGCATTTTCGAGAATGTAGGCAACCTCGGTCATTTCAAGCATAAATGTTGACTGTCCCGATGCCAAATCATCAGATGCGCCGACACGGGTAAAGAGTTTATCAACGATACCTATTCTTGCGCTCTTTGCGGGGACAAATGAGCCGATTTGCGCCATTACCACAATAAGTGCGCTTTGACGCATATATGTTGATTTACCTGCCATATTAGGACCTGTTATAAGCGCTAAACGGTCACTTGTTGTGTTAAGGTATGTATCGTTTGGCACGAAATAACTGTCCTTAACAAATTGTTCAACGACAGGGTGTCGTCCGTCCTTAATGTCGATAACATCGCTATAATCGACCTCGGGGCAAACATAGTTATTCTTTGTAGCAACCTCGGCAAGTGAGAGGTATGCGTCAAGTTTAGCAAGAAGGGTTGCGCTCTTTTGAATGCGCTTTAAGTTGTTTGCTACCTCATCACGAAGGGCTACGAATATATCGTATTCAAGTCCTGCGAGTTTATCCTGAGCATTAAGGACGGTGCTTTCCATTTCCTTAAGTTCCTCAGTGATGTATCTTTCGCAGTTTGAAAGGGTTTGCTTTCTTATATAATGTTCAGGCACTTGGTTGATTAGGGATTTTGTTACTTCGATATAGTAACCGAAGACACGGTTATAGGAAATTTTGAGCGTTTTAATTCCTGTCTTTTCACGCTCTTGCTCCTCAATTTTTTCTATCCAACCTTTACCGTTTGTCATTATTTCTCTTAAATTGTCAACATCTTCTCTTGCGCCGTCCCTTATAATTCCACCCTCTCGGATTGAGAATGGTGGGTTGTCAACGATTGTGTCGTTAATAGCGGTATAGATGTCGTAAAGTCCGTCAAGATTATCTCTTATGCTAACAAGTTCAGGGGACTTGCACTCGAAAAGAAGGTCTTTGACGGTTGGGATTACCGATATTGTTGAACTTATTGCGCGAAGGTCCTTGCCTCCTGCTGTTCCGTATACGACCTTGGTCATAAGGCGTTCAAGGTCTAAAACATCGCTAAGAAGTGAGCAAAGTTCTTCCTTCAAGACAAAGTTGGAAACAAGTTCGGCAATTGCGCTTTGGCGCATTGAAATCTTCTTTACATCAAGAAGCGGATGTTCTACAAAACTACGAAGAAGTCGAGCGCCCATTGCGGTCTTTGTTTTATCAAGCACACCGAAAAGGCTACCGCGCTTCTCCTTATTACGCATAGTTTCGCAAAGTTCAAGATTTCGTCTTGTGTTAAGGTCCATATCAAGATATTGACCCTCACCATAGACATTTATGTTGCTCATATATGATATATCTTGCGTTTTTTGGGTTACGCAGATATATTCAAGTATCGCGCCTATTGCCATTAGCATAGGCTCGTCATTTTCATACTTAACGAGAAATTCGTTACCGAATTGCTCTTTTATTTTATTCATTGTTGCGATAGGTTCAAAAAGTGATTCACTATCGCATTGGCAAAGCGCACCCAAACGGTTTTTTGCAAATTCGCAAATATGGATAGCATTTTGCATTGGCACATTCACAATAATTTCCTTAGGGAAATATGTGCCGAGTTCGTTTAAGATTTTACTGTTTTCGTTATCAAGTGATGTTGCGTGAATTTCGCCTGTTGAAATATCGGCAAAGCACACACCAAGTCGGACGTAGCCATGTCGTTCTGTGAGC
>JAZNJK010000164.1:0-9566 GCA_045578005.1 Eubacteriales bacterium
TGGGTTGGACAGGCGATGCACAAGTATTTTGCAGAACGGCATCGTACAACTATGATGTTGAAAAGTTCTTTGAGAAGTGGCTAACTGACCTTAAAGCCGACCAAGGTGACAACGGATATGTTCCAAGTGTTGTTCCTCAATTCTGGGGCGATGATTGGAGCGGTTGCGGTTGGGGTGATGCTGCGACAATTTGTCCATGGCAAATTTACCTTACTTATGGTAACAAAGACATTCTTAAAAAGCAATACAATTCTATGTGCAAGTGGTTAAAATACATTGCCGAAAAGTCAAAGAACAGATATCTTTGGACAGGTTGCGACCACTTTGCCGATTGGCTCGGACTTGATGCTCCTGCGGGAAGTTACAAGGGTTCATCAAGACTTGATTTCTTGGCGTCGGCTTACTATCTATACTCAACCTCTCTCGTTATAAAGGCGGGTAAGGTGCTTGGTAGAAGTGTTGCTAAATACGAGGCGCTTTATGAGAAAATTTTGAAGGCGATAAGAAAGAAGTTCCCAAAATATAAGACTCAAACCGAGTGCGTAATTGCGCTTCACTTCGGTTTTGCCGAGGATAACGAGAAGACTGCAAAGCAACTTGCTGATATGCTTATTGCTAACGGCACAAGACTTCAAACAGGATTTCTTGGCACTCCTTATCTACTCCACGCACTTTCAAGCAACGGTTACACATCTCTTGCATATGACCTACTCTTGCAAGAGGCATTCCCATCTTGGCTCTACTCGGTTAAGCAAGGTGCTACTACAATTTGGGAACACTGGGACGGCGTAAACGACAAAGGAGAATTTTGGTCAACTGATATGAACTCGTTTAACCACTACGCATACGGTGCGGTGGCTGACTGGGTTTACGGTGTTGCTTGCGGTATTCAAACTGTTGAAGAGTTCCCCGGATTTGAAAAGATTGTTATCGCGCCTCATCCAACTGACAAACTTGACTTCCTTAGTGCTTCAATCAACACAAGGCGCGGTCTTGTTTCGTCAAAATGGTTCAAAGAAAACGGCAAGATAAGATACGAAATTACAACTCCATCAGACACACTTATCGTTATTGACGGTAAAGAATACAATGTATCAAAAGGAAGTTACATTTTCTAATGAAAAAGGCTTTGATTGCAATAAGCGGAGGGGTTGACTCCTCCGCTACTGCTCTTATTATGAAAAATGACGGATTTGACTGTCTTGGTGTTACTATGAAATTACACTCTGAGCGTGACGATTTTAGCGAGGGGTGTGTGACAAGCAAGGACATTGAGGACGCAAAAAATGTCTGCGATACGATAGGAATACCGCACCGTGTGGTTGATTTTTCGGGGGATTTCGAAAAATTCGTTATAAAGGATTTTGTCAATGCTTACGAAAGCGGTGCAACACCTAATCCGTGCATTGAGTGTAATTATCACCTTAAATTTGACAAACTTTTTGAGTATGCTATGGAAAACGGCTACGAAACGATAGCGACAGGTCACTATGCGAGAATTGAGTTTGATGAAAAATATTCTCGCAAAGTTCTAAAAAAGGGACTTGATGTATCGAAAGATCAAAGTTATGTTTTATTTAGGCTTTCGAAGGAGCAACTTGAACACACATTATTCCCTCTTGGCTCGTTATCTAAGAGCGAGGTAAGGGAAATTGCCTCGATGGCGAGACTTGATGTAAGCACTAAAAAGGACAGTCAAGATATATGTTTTATTCCCGATGGTGATTATGCTAAATTTATTGAGAGATACACGAAAAAAAGTTATCCTTGTGGGAACTTTGTAACTCGTGACGGCAAAGTCCTTGGCACACACAAGGGCATTATTAGATACACGATAGGTCAAGGCAAGGGGCTTGGTCTTGCGCTTCCTCACAGAATGTTCGTTTGTGAGAAAAAGCTCGAAACGAACGAGGTTATAATCGGTGAAAATGAAGATTTATTTTCCCGTGAACTTTGGGCAAGTGATGTAACGCTTAGTGCAATTGATGAAATCACATCTCCTATACGGGTTAAAGCAAAAGTGCGTTACAAACACGAGGAGCAAGACGCTTACGCATCTTTTGAAAATGGGCTTTTGCATATAGTTTTTGACGAACCGCAAAGAGCCATTTGCAAAGGACAAAGTGTCGTTATTTACGATGGTGACACCGTCCTTGGTGGTGGTAAAATTTTGTAATTTACAAAATTTTTATCAAGGCGTAGCCTTGTATATCATCACGCCGAAGGTGTGCATATCATCACGGCTTGCCGTGTATATCATCAAGGCGTAGCCTTGTATATCATAAGCATAGCCTTGCATATTATGACGCAAAAAATAACCAAACACTTTGTGCTTGGTTATCTAAGAATACATTTTGAGCAAGGGGAATAACCGCGGTCGGCAAGGGTTTCGGTATCAGATGTCGTTCTACGGTGTTCTATGCTAATATCCTTAACGCTTGAACAAGTTAGTATGTGGTATTTTTTAGTTTTTGTATTGACTACATAAAATCCGTTTTCGTCGTTTTCTATTTCTTCAACTTCTTGTTTACTACTGTTTTCTATCACTTCACTATTCGAACAGGAAGTAAGAGTTACAAGAAATGCAAAAACGAGAAGAAATGATATGAATTTTTTCATAAAAACCTCTTGATGTGTCGTTTTTTGACATATTTCTACAAGTATTTTAACACATAAAGGACTCAAAATCAATGGAAAAAGAAAAAATTGACAGAATAAATGCGCTTGCAAAGAAGCAACGCGAGGGAACGCTTACCGATGACGAAAAGAAAGAACAAGCGCAACTGCGTGCGGAATATATTGCCGGATTTCGCGCTTCACTTACCGGAACACTTGGCAATACTTATATTCAAAGACCTGACGGAACAAAAGAAAAGGTTGAGAAGAAAAAGTAAAAACTCACAAAAACAAAAGCGACTCTTTGAGTCGCTTTTTTGTTATTTCTAATTAGAAGACGGATTATGCTTCCTCATCATCGTCATCTTTCTTTGCGCTAAGTTGGGATTTTATCATCATATCCTTGACTTTCATAAGTCGTGTGCGGTTTCCTCTTTCATTTTCTTCAAGTTTCATAGCGATTGATTTTATCGCCCTTTCATAACTTGGAATCATAATGTGTTCAAGGGCGTTTACTCTACGCCTTGTTTTTTCGATTTCATCGCACAAAAGTGTTGATGCCTTTTCCACTTCGGCAAGTCGCACCATATCATCGAGCATTGAGGCAAGTGCGTCGAGTGAACCATCAAGTTCACTTGTTGTGAAGGCATAACCGTAATTTACTCCCGAATCGGTTGATTTTTTAAATTCGAATTCAGGCACACTAACACTCATTATATTTTTATAGGTGATTCCAAGGCTACCTTGTGATTTGGGCAAAAGAAGTGCCTCTTGCATCATTTTTTTGTCGGTTGATGCGCTTGCAATTTCAAATTTGGCATTATACGATTTATATAGAGTGGCTACTTTACGCCTTAAATCTCTTGCTTCCTTAACCTTTTCAAGGAACTGTCGCATAAGTTCGTCACGCTTATCCTTTAAAAGTTTATGACCTCGCCTTGCTACGCTTAGGCGTGATTTTAGTTTTTTCAGTTCCATTCGGGTAGGGTTTACTTTAATCTCCGCCATGGCTTGCTCCTTTCATTTGGTTGGATTTTTAAGTTAGATTGCCCAATACTTATCGAGGAATTTCGGTTTTATTCTCTTCATTTCCGCACGGGGAAGTATTTTGAGAAGTTCCCAACCGATATTTAGAGTTTCCTCTATGGTGCGGTTTTCATAAAAACCTTGATTTATATATTTTGCCTCAAATTCATCGGCAAACTTTGCGTAAAGACGATCAGTTGGGGTAAGGGCATCCTCACCGAGAACGACCATAAGTTCCTTTGCCTCTTTACCTCTTGCGTATGAGGAGAAAAGTTGGTTCATAACGCCTGCGTGGTCTTCTCTCGTTTTGCCCTCTCCTATACCTTTATCTTTAAGACGGGAGAGTGATGGGAGAACATCGACAGGTGGCATATATCCCTTACGATACATTTCTCTTGACAAGATTATTTGTCCCTCGGTAATGTATCCTGTAAGGTCGGGGATTGGGTGAGTTTTATCATCTTCGGGCATTGTGAGAATAGGAATCATTGTAACACTACCGTCACAGCCCTCTTTTCTTCCCGCTCTTTCATACATTGTTGCAAGGTCGGTATAGAGATAACCCGGATATCCGCGTCTTCCCGGAACTTCTTTTCTTGCTGATGAAATTTCACGTAGAGCCTCTGCATAGTTTGTAATATCGGTCATAATTACAAGGACATGCATCCCTCTTTCAAAAGCGAGATATTCGGCGCAAGTAAGTGCCATACGAGGTGTTGTAATTCTCTCAATTGCGGGGTCAGATGCGAGGTTTACAAAAAGGACTGTTCTATCAATTGCGCCCGTCTTTTTGAAGTCGGAGATGAAGAAATCCGCCTCTTCATAAGTGATACCGATAGCACAAAAGACAACTGCGAAGTTATCTTCACTTCCCTTAACCTTTGCCTGTCTTGCAATTTGCGCACCGAGGCTTGCATGAGGAAGTCCCGAGCCTGAGAAAATCGGAAGTTTTTGTCCTCTAACAAGGGTGTTAAGTCCGTCGATTGTCGAAACACCTGTTTGAACAAATTCATCGGGGTAAACTCTTGCCGATGGGTTGATTGGTGAGCCGTTTATATTTACGCTTTTTTCGGGAATGAGTTTTGCTCCACCATCGATGGTTTCGCCCATTCCGTTAAACACTCTACCGAGCATATCTTTGGATACACCAAGTTCTACTCCGTGTCCAAGGAAACGCACCTTACTGTTTGAAATATTAATTCCTGCCGAACTTTCAAAAAGTTGAACAAGGACATTTGAGCCGTTAACTTCGAGGACTCTACAACGGCGAACACTTCCGTCGCTAAGTTCGATTTCGCCAAGTTCATCATACTTGACATCCTCGACTTTTTTAACGAGCATAAGAGGACCTGTTACCTCTTCTATCGTTCTATATTCCTTTATCATTACAAACTACCGTCCTTTTTAAGACTATTCATTTCCTTAACGATTTGCTCGGAAATTGATTTATATTCTTTCTCGTAGTTTTCAAACGAGATACTCTTTGCTCTTGAAATTTGCTCTCTAACGCTAAGTGAGGCAATTTCCTCAATATCAGCGCCTTGGTCGATAGCCTTTTTAGCCTCATCTCTAAATTTGAAAATCAAGGAAAGAAGTGCGGTTTGCTTATCAAGTGGGGTATAAGAATCATCAAGGTCGAATGCGTCCTGTTGAAGATAATCTTCTCTTATGGACCTTGCAACTTCAAGGGTGAGTCTATCCTCGGCACTAAGTGCGTCCATACCGACAAGTTTTACGATTTCATCAAGTTCGCTTTCGGCTTGAAGAATACGGCTTGCCTCGGTTACGCGCTTATTCCAATTTGGATTGACATTTTCGGTATACCAATTATCGAGTCTTTCCTTATAGAGTGAGTAGGAGTTTAACCAGTTTATTGCGGGGAAGTGTCTTCTATACGCAAGAGATGCGTCAAGTCCCCAAAATACTTTTACTATTCTAAGAGTTGCCTGTGAAACTGGCTCGGAAATATCTCCGCCTTGTGGGGAAACAGCACCGATTGCACTAAGTGCGCCCTCACGTCCGTCACTACCTTGGCAAATTACTCTTCCTGCTCTTTCATAGAATTGAGCAAGGCGTGATGTTAGGTATGCAGGATAGCCCTCCTCACCCGGCATTTCTTCAAGACGGCCTGACATTTCACGAAGTGCCTCCGCCCAACGAGATGTTGAGTCGGCAATTACGGCAACGCTATATCCCATATCTCTATAATACTCGGCAATGGTGATACCTGTATAAATAGATGCCTCACGAGCGGCAACGGGCATATCAGATGTATTTGCGATAAGAACAGTTCTATTCATAAGGGATTTACCTGTTCTTGGGTCGATGATGTTTGGAAATTCATTCAAAACATCGGTCATTTCGTTTCCACGCTCACCGCAACCGATATAAACAACAAGGTCAACATCACTCCACTTTGCAAGTTGGTGTTGAACGACGGTTTTACCGCTACCGAACGGTCCTGGGACACACGCAGTTCCGCCTTTTGCGATTGGGAAAAGGGAGTCTATACTTCTTTGGCCTGTTATCATTGGCATTGTTGGTGGGAGTTTAGATTTATATGGTCTTGGCACACGAACGGGCCATTTTTGCATAAGTGTAATTTGTTCCACTTTGCCATTTTCAAGGGTGATTTCACCTATTGTTTGGTCAACGGTGTATTCTCCTTGTGCGATTTTTGTAACCGTTCCCTTCATTTTAGGAGGGAGCATAATTTTATGTTTGATAACCTCGTTTTCATCTACATAGCCGAGGATATCGCCACCCTCAACCTTATCTCCAACCTTTACTTGCGGAACAAATTGCCACTTTTTCGCTCTATCAAGGGCGGGAATATCAACACCTCTACCGATGTTTGAGCCGTAGAGGTTTTTCATTGTTAGAAGTGGGCGCTGTATTCCGTCGTAAATGCTTGTGATAAGCCCCGGACCGAGTTCAACTGAAAGAGGTGCTGATGTTGACTCTACCTTGTCAAATCTACCAAGTCCTGCGGTTTCTTCATATACCTGTATTGATGCTTTATCTCCGCGCATTTCGATAATTTCACCGATTAGTCTATCTTTTCCTACGCGGACAACATCGAACATATTAGCCTCACGCATTCCCTCTGCTACTACGAGAGGTCCTGCGACCTTTATTATCTTTCCTTCAGTCATTTTTACCTCTTAATCAGTTTTTGGAAAGTAAGTCCGCACCTGTGGCGCGAATTACCGCTTCCTTTAATATTTCTTCTCCGTAGTCACTACCGCCATCTTCATTTGGAAGAAGAACAATTGACGGAAGTTTTTTTGATGAATATTTGTCTATTATAGGTTGGATTTCTTTTGCAAGTGACTGTGTAATGAAGATTAATGCGTAACCTTCATTTGCCATTTTATTCACACATTCCCCCGCTTTTTCGGCATTTTCCGCCTCGCTAACTCCAAAGCCGAGTGCCATAAAGCCAAGCACACTGTTTCTTGGTCCTACAACTCCTATTTTATAGTCCATAGCACTCTCTCCTTTATCTTTTCCTTTGAAAGTCCCGAACTGAGTCCTGCGATTACTATTCTTGCGCTTTTTGCTTCAAGAAGCGTGTTCATAAGGTAGAGGCAAGCAACTTCCATTCCAAACGGAACGAACTTTTCCTCATTTATTCTATCAATAGATATTTTTTCAAGCGCTTTTTCGAACACATCAAGGGGGTTTTCGCTATTTTTTGCAAGTGATATTATTTCTTTATACTTTGTGCCATAGAGAGCATCGGCAAGGGTATATCCCTCATCGGTTGCTACACGGATAAGGTTATTTTTTGACACCTCACCACCGTCAAGAAGCACACTATCAAGTATACTCGCTTTGTCTGGCAAGGAAGATTTAAGTATTCTTTCAAGAGTTATGATATTAACCTTATCTATTCTCAAAACAACAATGTCGTGGGCAAGTGCATTTTTACTTTTTGCGCTATTTTCGAGCATATCGGCAAAGCATGCTTTATCAATTATTGCGTCGATAACTCCTGCGTTCTTGGTAAGATTATAAGCATCTATTGCCTCAATTGCACTATTTGCCATATTTTTAGGAAGCACACCTTCAAAATCCCTCTTTTTAAGAGCCATTTCGAGGTCGGCAACAGGAACTGACGCATAGGAATATGTCATTCCTTCGTGCGAAATGCCTCTTATCGAACACTTAATAAGGGTTTTTAGGTTACACGCATCGTATTCATAGAGTAAAAAGTCAAAATAGGTGGGGTCGGGGGCATCTTGTCTAACGAGTTCAAACGCCTCACTAACTTTGCTTTCAAAATAGTTTTCAAGCGCATCTCTCTTGTTTTCGCCTGAAAGTTCGGTTGTGGACGACACTAAGGCATAAAGCTCTTCAATGCTACCACATTCGGCGAATGATTTTATTTTTTCGGCACAGGTGGTTATTCCTTCCCTTGCCTTAATTCTTGCCGAAATATACATATATTCCGTATCTTTAAGTGCCATAGCGTCTCCTTTCTAATTAATCGTTTTGAAACAATGCCTTTATTACCTTTGCCTCGCACACTTTTCTAACCTCATTTAAGATTGAAGCGAGTGAGCAATTTACTTCCATATCTGAACATTTTAGGATAAATCCGCCATCAATTTCGGCAAATTCCTTGGAAATTTGGGCTTTTGTGCCTTCGGGGAGTGATTTTTTAGCATTTTGTAAAATTTGCTTTGCTCTATTCTTACTATCAGCCTCATTGAAAATCACTTCCGGAATGATGTCGTCATTTTCGACACCGTTTTCAATATTTCTTTGCTTTATGGTTTCTCTTTCCTTTAAGGCATAGGAAAGCACCGATGCGATAAGGTCAACATACTCTCTATCGCTCATAGAAAGAATCTTTTTCTTTGCGACTTCAAACGCCTCATCAACGAGTGCGTTTTTTTGGCTCAAAATTATATTATTTGCTTCAAGTGTCCACGAACTTTCCGCTCTTAGAGAAATCTCTGTGCTTTGCTTTTCGGACTGTGCCATATAGACAAGTTCCATTTTCAAGATGTCGTCAAGTGCCTCTTGTTTCATCGACTTGATTTCTTCTTCACCTGCGGTTGTATATTCGTTTGCCTTTTCTTTTGCATCGGACAAAATTCTTTCGATTATTTTTTCAAGTCCATTCATCTTTTTAGTTCCTTTGATTATGCCATTGCGGATACATCTACAAGGAATATTGGAAGAATTGAGATAAGGAGCGCGAAAATTGCGTAAGTTTCAACAAGGGCTGCGGAAGTGATTGCTTTTACAAGTTCTCCCGGACGCTTCGAAACGAGGTTTACGCCAGCGGCTGCAACCTTACCTTGAATGATTGCTGATACAAGACCAACTACTGCGATTGGAAGTGATACCATAAGATAAAAACTGCCTTGTGCAACTGTGAGGCTTACGCTACCGCCAAGAAATCCCGCTTTCCAAAGAATAAGGAACGCGGTAACGAGTCCATAAATTCCCTGTGTGCCTGGAAGTGCTTGAAGAACCATTGCTTGACCGAACTTTGATGGGTCCTCGCTAAGCATTCCGCTTGCTGACTTACCTACTATTCCAACGCCCTTTGCACTACCTATTCCCGAAAGAATTGCGGCAAGTGCTGCGCCGATTATTGCGATATTTGTGCCTGTAAAAATTTGTTGTAGCATTACTGTTTCTCCTTTTATTTTTGTTTTTTAAATTGGAAATTATTCTTTTCTATTTTTAAAGCGAACATATTTACTCTTTGGAGTGAGAGGTTTAAATGGTGTTCCACCTTCCTCGTAAAACTTTCCAAAGAATTCAATATATTGAAGTCGGCTTGCGTGAACGAATGTGCCAAGTAGGTTGATTGCCATATTGAGCGTGTGTCCAACGAGTAAAACGACTATCAATAAGATATAGCCTACTATTCCGTCTCCGCCAAGACTTGCTATGATATTGAT
>JAZNJK010000165.1:0-12933 GCA_045578005.1 Eubacteriales bacterium
GTAGAGTTTTGCGCGATTAAGTGATTCTCCATACATAACAACATCAGGGCGCACCATTTCGCGTCATTCCTCCCGGTATGGGACTGTGCTTGTATCGAGAATATAGTCGAGGTCGTATTTTTTACCACAACCGATGCAGTAGTTTTTATCAACGCTACCATGAAGTTCAACTACTCTTTCATTTCCTGCCCTTTGGTGAAGTCCGTCGATGTTTTGCGTGATAACGAGGTCAAGTTTGCCTTTTTCTTCAAGTTTCGCAAGTGATTTATGCGCATCATTTGGCTCGGCATTGGGGTATATCATATTAGCACGATAATATTTATAAAACTCGTGCGGTTGGCTCATTAAATAACTGATATGAAGGATTTCTTCGGGGGGAGTGTCGTCGTAATCCTCAGTATAAAGTCCACCGCTACCGCGAAAATCGGGAATTCCGCTACCTGTTGAAACACCCGCACCGCCAAAAAAGACTACGCTATCGCTATTTTTAATTATTTCTTTAATTTTTTCAAGATCGGTCATATTTTTCTCCTTTTTATTTATATGATTTATATTCTATACTCCCATTGTATCATATTTTTGGGCAGAGCGGTCACATTTTTGTAGATATTAGGTGATGCTGCAACGGCACAGACCAAAAGCAGATACCTTAAATCAAAAAAGAGATAGTTTTGCTGAATTCTTTCAAAATAATTAACAACAAGGTTGACAACTTGTGATTAAAATCGCAAGTTGTCCTCTTTTTTATATCTACTTTTTAGAGGCGACCACTCGCACTACCGAACAAAGTTCGCCGACGGCTTCGTGTTCACCTCTTCTGCACTCGTTTCGCTATCCCCTATGAGAAAGGGGCGTCGCTAATGCGACAGCCCCTTGCTATTATTTGATTATTCCTCGTCGTTTGAGGGAAGGAGTGCGTATGATGATGAAGTAGGAAGATTTGCCCGAACGAGATCAAGTGTTACCTTTGTAAAGATATCGTTGCCGATTTTTGCCTCAACAGCATAATTGTTTTCGGCTTGGATATATGTTACATTTCCGTTTGCATCAATTACATATGCGGTGATAATAAGTTCAAGAGTGCTTGAAGCGTTATTTGCTGAATTGAAGTGGATTGCGCAGTCAAAGTTGGTGTAATCAGGTGTAATTCCTACTTGAAGTGCTTTCGCGTTTCCAACCTTGCCATCTACGAAGAAGTTGCCTTCAAATGTATTTGCGTTTGCAATTACGATACCAAAGTTAATGTTGCCCATTACATCGGTATATGCTTTCAAACGATCAAGATCAACTGTGTAACCACCGTTTAGGCTATTACCGTCGTCGTTTACAGAGTAGCCTTTTGCTGTGAAGATTGGAAGAACTACTATTGTTGAGGTAGCAGTTGGATCATCACATTTTGCGCATTTTACAAATGCCTCACCATTCTTATCAAATCCTTGTGGATATGACATAGAGGATACATATGCGCCTTTTTCAATGTCAAACTCGTGACCGAGTGGGGCAACCTTTTGAGTATTGATTACTGTGTTACAGGTTGTGCAACGCTGATATTTTATTCCACCGTTTGTGCAGTCAGGAGTGATTTCATATAGCCACTCGCCATTTGAGGTGTGTCCTACTGCCTCCGCTGTTTCGGTAAGAACTGCTACATTACAGCCGTCGTTTGCGCAATATTGAACTTTGGTTTCACCTACTGTGCAAGTGCCAACTACTGTAACTTCCCACTTTCCGTTTGCCTTATGTCCGATTGCGGGAAGGATTTCAGCGGTCATTACCTGTCTACAGTCCGCACAAGTAACTTGTAGTGCGCCATCGGTTGTGCAAGTTGGCTCAATTCTTGTTGTTTGACCAACTGTGTGTTGTTTTGCCTCTCCAACCTCGACAACTGTTGTTTCGTCACATCTTGCGCACTTATAGGTTGCTTTTGCCTTTTCGCCACATTTTGCATCCAATTGAGATACTAATGTTGCGCCCTTTTCGGGATCAAATTCGTGACCGAGTGCAGGGGTGGTTTCACCGATGGTGATTGTTCCGCCTGTCTTATCGCCCGTGTATGAAGAATATGCAATTACAGAATATGTTCCGTTTGCAACAACTCCGCATGGGCAATCAGTTGAATATCCCGTTGAGCCGGGTAATAAACAAGTTGGATCGGAATCTTCGGCTGTATACTTATGTGGAATACCTGCGTAAACTACATAGTTACTTGTGCCTGGATAAGCACTCGGGGTTGCCGAGGAATAGATAAATGCCTTGTAATTTCCCTTTCTTCCGTTAAGTGCCTCGTTATGGAATTTAACTGTTTCTGAGTGTATATAAATTTCAGGGCTATTTAAAGGTCCGTATTGCTTTCCAGGGTCTTTTCCGCTAAGTGTATATTTGCCGAAATATTCGACATCCATAAACACCGCTTTTACAAGGTTGGAAAGTCCGTCAAATACCGATGACTCATCTCCTAAACTCTTACCGCTAATAGCGCCCTCGCCAACATAGATGTAGGTTAGTGATAGACACTCGGCAAAGCACTTTTTCATTGTATCCTTATTAACAACAAGGTTTGCACCTGCGGGAATTACAATTTCGGTAAGTCCTGATCTATGGAAGGTGTATCTTGAGAAAACATAGGTGTTGTTCTCGCTCATAAGCAAGTGCTTAATTGCTCCGTTAAATCTGAATGCATAGTTTTCAAAGGTTACATTTGCGCCTCTTGCGTCAATCGTCGCAAAGTTAGGACAGGTTGGTGCCTTTACTGTGGTCGAGTTGTCACTTTCGTTCGTAGAGGTTGCGCTTGATTTTACTGTGAATTGTTTAAAAATTGCATTTGTTCCGTTTCCGAGAACGAGCTTTTCAAGGCTTTGGCAGTTGTCAAAGGATGCGGTTTCAAAGGTTATTTTACTTCCGTCCGCAATTACGACCTCGACAAGAGCGGTCATATCCTTAATGGCTCCCGTTGCAATAATTGTAACACCGGATATTTCAAGCCTTACGATGTCAGCCTTTGTATAACTTTCCGTTTCGGAAACGGCGATTGTATCCGCTATGCCGTTCAAGGTAACGCTTTCGTCAGCGTTTAAAGTTGTAAGGAACACGTTTTTAAACGGAACGCTTATTGACTTTGTTGTTCCGCCCTCGGTCTTTACAATGACTGTTGTTAAAACGTCGGAGGAGTCAACGACGTATTCGAGAATATAAGAAACGGAATCATCATTACATCTTGCGCAAGAATATTTCTTTTCACCTGCGTTGCTTGACGTTGCTACCGTTACAATCTCAATGATGCTGAAATCGTGACCGAGCGCGTCCACGTTGTCAACGTAGTAACTTCCGCATGCGCAACGGAAATATGCTTTGCCTGTTGCGGTGCAAGTCGGAGCGAAGCCCTCGCAATACTCGGCTTTTACATAGTTATGAACACCGTTTGAGCCTTCAAGTGTGCAGGCTACGTATTCTACGGTGTAATAGCCTGTTTCGGCATTGTAAACGGATTCATATCCGTCCTTCAAGAATTCGTCGGGAAGTTTGGCGTTAAATGTTCCACCCTTAATATCGTATTCAACGTATTTCAAGTATGAGTTTGAGGGTAGCCAATTAAAGTTATCGTTTGTAGTTGTAAATTTCGCGCCCGTTTCAACCATAAAGTCGGCAAATGACCACGTGTAATCGGTGCGAGGATTTATCCACCACGACTCGCCCGTAAGGGTAACGTCAGCGCCCGAATAAATATCTATGTTAGCAAGAAGTGTCTTTTTAGTATTGCAGTTTACAATAGAGTTTGCAACAACCTCTCCCCAAATTTTCACAGTTGGGCAGTAAGATCCTGCAGTTTCGCCAACTTTATAAAAATCGTTATTTGCTTTGAAAAGCGATCCTGTGGTTTCAACGTATACGTTTTTACCGATAACAATTCCAAACGACGTGCTGTCCGCACCACCGTGCTTGTTGTAGCAATAAATTCCGTCCGTAGGGTTTAGTTCGTTTGCAATTATCTTTCCTTTATTTTCAGCCAAGTTGAAGAACTGCATATAAATTCTCGTGCCCGAGAACAAATCTCCCGTTCCCTTTGCGGTGATCGTATGTCCGTTTAAGTCAAAGTAGATACAGGTCGTTCCGTTGTTTGCTTCCCAACCCGGAAGTCCAGTAGATGAATTAATCTCCAGATCCACGTCAAGACGAACAAGACTGTTTCTATAAGCGGACTTAACGTATTTTTGAAGATCTTCTACGCTTGTAATTACGTAGGCATACGCCTCTTTCAAATTAGTGTTTTCGGTAAAAGTTACCTCTTCTCCGGGCTTATAAAAAGTTCCGTCGGAAGTGAACCAACCATAGAATACCTTTCCGTCCGTTGTGGTGACGCTGGTATCTCTTAGCGTGATTTTACCGTTTTCATCGGTGGTCGCAGTTGCCTTGCTGGTGCCGTTTACCTGACAATACTTGACAGTATACTGGTCAGCGGACGATACCACTGCAAAAAGTAGGCAAAGCACGATTGACATCATTAAGACGATGCCGAGTCGAAGGTTTCTTTTCATGTTTTTCTCCTTATATTATTTCTTATTTTTTATATATTCATCAATTGCACGGGCTGAGGCTTTTCCTGCGCCCATTGCGAGAATTACTGTGGCGGAGCCTGTTACGGCATCACCGCCCGCAAAGACACCCTCACGAGAGGTTTTTCCATTTTCATCAGCGACAATTCCGCCCCATTTTTGAGTGTCAAGGTCGCTTGTTGTGTCTTTAATTAGCGGATTTGGAGATGTGCCGAGTGCCATAATTACGCAGTCAACATCGAGAACGAATTCGCTATCTTTTTTAACCACAGGTGCGCGTCTTCCCGATGCGTCGGGCTCACCGAGTTCCATTTCAACACACTTCATTCCGGTTACGCAACCATTTTGGGGATCACGCTTATCGTTTTCGGAACGGAATGAGAGAATTTCGGTTGGATTGGTAAGGGTTTTGAAGATAATTCCCTCTTCTATTGCATGTTCAATTTCTTCTTTTCTTGCAGGGAGTTCATCCATACCGCGACGGTATACGACATAGACCTCTGCACCAAGTCTTCTTGCACATCTTGCGGAGTCCATAGCAACATTTCCACCACCGATTACAGCCACTTTCTTGGCATTTTGGATAGGAGTTGTGCTATTTTCCTCATACGACTTCATAAGGTTTATACGAGTCAAAAATTCGTTAGCGGAATAAACGCCCTTGGAGTTTTCGCCCTTTATTCCCATAAATTTTGGAAGTCCTGCACCAGAGCCGATGAACACGGCATCAAAACCTTCATCATCAAGGAGTTCATCAACAGATACGGTCCTTCCGACTACGGTATTTGTTTCGATTTTAACACCGAGGGATTTAAGTCCCTCAATTTCGGTTCTAACAATGGATTTTGGAAGTCTAAATTCGGGAATTCCGTAAACGAGAACACCGCCTGCTAAATGAAGTGCCTCAAAAACGGTCACATCATAGCCCATTTTAACAAGGTCAGATGCGCAAGCAAGACCCGCAGGTCCTGAACCTACAACTGCAACCCTGTGTCCGTTAGATGGTAATTTATCAGGCCATTTTGTTGTGTTTGCGTTATGGTAATCGGCTACAAATCTTTCAAGACGGCCTATTGCAACGCTTTCGCCTTTTAGTCCACGGACACACTTGCTTTCGCACTGCCTTTCCTGTGGGCAAACTCTACCGCAAACGGCGGGGAGTGACGATGATTCGGATATAATTTGATATGCTTCTTCAAACTTTTCCTCGGCAACGAGGGCGATAAAGTCGGGAATGCGAATTTTGACGGGGCATGCGCTAATGCAAGGTTTATGTTTGCAATTAAGGCATCTTTTCGCCTCATCAACTGCCATTTCCTTTGTGTAACCGAGAGCGACCTCACCGTAGTTAGTGATACGAACGCTTGGGTCTTGGCACGGCATTGGATTTTTTACAAGTGACATATTTGGCATTTTAGTTTTCCTCCTTTAATTTAAAGAGGTTACACGCCTCACTATGTGCATGGCGCTCAAACTCGGAATACATATTCGAGCGTTCCATAGCCTCATCAAAGTCTATTTCGTGTGCATCAAATTCAGGTCCTTCAACACACGCAAAAACGATTTTTCCGCCTACACTAAGACGGCAACCGCCACACATTCCTGTTCCGTCAATCATAATCGGGTTCATTGACGCAACGGTCTTAATTCCGTATTTTTTGGTAAGAAGGGACACGAATTTCATCATAGGAAGTGGTCCTATTGTGATAACTTCATCATACTTTTCGCCACTTTCAATAAGCGATTCAAGGGCATTTGTAACAAGTCCTTTTTCACCCTTCGAGCCGTCGTCAGTCATAAGGATAAATTTATTTGATACGGCTTTAAATTCATCTTCAAGGATAACAAGTTCACTTGTTCTAAATCCTGAGATAACATGGACTTCACAACCACTGTTATAGAGTTTTTTAGCCACAGGGTAGGCGATTGCACAACCAACACCACCGCCAACGACTGCTACTTTTTTAAGTCCGTCAGTATGGGTTGGGCGACCGAGAGGTCCGACAAAATCGGCAATGTAATCGCCTTGCATTTTATGGTTGAGTTTTTCGGTTGTCGCTCCTACAACTTGGAAAATTATAGTTACGCTTCCCTTTTCGGGGTTTGTGTCGGCAACGGTAAGCGGTATTCTTTCTCCGTCGTCATCGGTGCGAAGAATGATGAACTGTCCCGCTTGTGCCTTTTTTGCTACACGAGGTGCTTCAATTTCAAGTCTTGTGACTGTCTTATTGAGTTCCTCTCTTTTGAGAATTTTATACATTTTGGGGTTATTCCTTATTAAATTTTATTAGTTTATTACCGAAAGTTTTTCTTTCAAAATTTGATAGAAACTTTTATCGGTGATTTTTATGATTTTAGTCGCATATGGTGCGCGTTTGATTTTTATAATGTCGTTATTTTCAAGATTATATCTTGTTTCTCCGTCAATTTCGATACAGGGTTTGCCGTTTTCGGATACATTTTCGTATTTAACAACGATGTTAACCTCGTCATCATGGTCGATAACTATCGAAAAGCGTTGGAAATATGTAGGGGATATTGGAGTTATAACCATATTTTTCGAGGTTGGTGTAAGGATTGGTCCTCCGAGGGATAAGTTATATGCGGTTGAGCCTGTTGGGGTTGCTACGATAACGCCGTCACCTACTACGGTTTCGGTGTTTTTGCCGTTTATAATGAGTTCAGCCCCGAATGCGTGCATAAGAGTTGAGCGGGACAAACACACCTCGTTAAGACTGACGAAGTCAAGTTCATCTTTATCATCACGCACGATTTTGCCCTCGAGCATTATTCTTTCCTCTACGGTATAATTGCCCGACAAGATGCGTTCAATTCCCTCATCGGCACATTTTTCGTCGATTGCGGAAAGATAGCCGAGACGGCCAAAGTTTATGCCGAAAAGCGGAATGTTTTTACCGTAAAGGCGTTTGGCAGTGCGGAGCATAGTGCCATCACCGCCAAGCACAATGGCAAGGTCAACATTTTGAGGAATTTCTTCGTTATCTGCGCAAATAAAGACGCAAGCGCCCTTTTTCTCTAAAAATTCCTTCGCTTTTTTTGCATATTCAACGCTCTTTTGTTTTAGGGTGTTAGGGACGATTATTATTTTTTTCATTATTTTCCCCCTTCACTAATGTGTTTTAAAACGATATCCCTTTCAAGTTTAAGTTTTTCAAGAAACTTCATTTCAAGTTCAGTGAGTTCATGGCCTTTTTTAAAGATAAGGACATCTTTAAATTCGTTATTTGGAACATCGCATGTTTTTTGAACAAGTCCAAATGCGCTAAGAGTATCGCCAGGAACAGGTGATGCCCACATATAAGAGTTTGTAACCTGTGAAAGAAGTTCAAATTGACTACCTCTTTCATAAACGAATATTCTCCTCTTATTATTAAGACCCAAGCCAGAGGCGGATTTTGCTGTATACGGAATTACATTGTCGCCATGCACGAGTTCGATTGATGTTTCAATAAGGTCCTCGTATTTTACGGTTTTTCTTCTTGCAAGAGGGTGCGATTTGCTCATCACGACAACGCACTTAAAGGTTAAAACGGGATGAACATCAAGCCCTTTTTCCTTTATATAATCCATAAAATAGGTTTCATTTACCGTTTGGTATCTCGCTACACCGATGTCGTAATTCTCTTCCGCAACATTCATTATAGTTTCCTTGGAGTTTGTTTCGCAATAGTGAATGTTGATTTCTTTTTTCTCATCGAGGTCGGCTACAAGGTCGGCAAACGCCTTTGCAATATAACTTCCTCTTGGAATTGAGATATTGGTTTCTTGAATATTTTCAGAGTCTTTTAACGACTTCATTTTTTCAATGTCGTCCAAAACATTTTTTGCATATTTAAGAAATTCAAAGCCTTTTGCAGTGGGGACAACGCCCTTGGAACTACGCTCAAAAATTTTAATGCCAACATTTGCCTCGAGTTCGTGTATTGCTTTACTGAGGTTTGGTTGAGCCATATAGAGATTGGCTGATGCTTGTGAGATTGATTTTGTCTTTGCTACTTCAATAGCATATCTAAGATGTAAAGTGTTCATTTTTTGCCCGTCCTTGGGATTATGGATTTTTTTGCTTTATGTAATTTTAGCACTTATTTCATTTAATGTCAATCACTTTATTATATAATTTTTAATATGTTAAAAGAAAATCACCGCAAAAGCGGTGATTTTCGTGATTTTTAGGTGTTTTCTTACTCTTCGTCGTTTGAAGGAAGAAGTGCGTTCGATGATGCAACCTCAGGAATGTTTGCACGAACAAGGTCAAGTGTTACGCTTGTGAAGATGCCGTCAGCAATCTTATCAGTGCCAACTGCGTTTGCGTAATCATTAACTGCTTGAACATATGTTACATTACCGTTGGCATCAATAACGAACATTGTGATAACGAGTTCGAGTGTGCCAGCATGTGCGCCAAATCCGTTGATTGAGCAATCGAAACTTGAAAATCCTCTTTCTTTTGCCTCAGCAACGATTGATTTTTCGCTATTTACTTTATTTTCGTCATTGAATAACTTTGCGCCTCCAAAACTATTTGCGTTTGCAATTACGATACCGAAATTAAGTGAGCCGTTCATTGTTTCGTATGCCAAGAGCATTTCGGTATTGATTTTGTATCCGCCGTTAAGTCCTGTTCTATCGGAGTTGAGAGAATATCCCTTTGCCTCGAAGATTGGAGCAACTTCGCCCTCGCTTGTTTCATCACAACGAGCGCACTTTGTAAATGCTACGCCATTCTTATCAAAGCCGTTTGCATATGTGATTGCATTAACTACTGCGCCATCTGCAATATCAAACTCGTGTCCGAATGCGTCAATTGCTACTACCTCAATGATAGCACGGCAAATGGTGCAACGGTTTTCTTTTTCGCCTGCCTTTTCACAGGTTGCAGGAACTGTTACTGTCCATTCGGTGCTTGGGGTATGACCGTTTGGTTCGGTTGTTTCTTTAAGAGCGACAAATTCGCAATTTTCATTCTTACAATATTGAACTCTTGTTGCACCAACTGAGCAAGTAGCCTCTTGAATGGTTACCCATTCTCCGCTTGCTTGGTGACCGAATGCAGGGATGATTTCACTATCTGCAAGAGCCTTACATACCGTGCAGGATTTTTGCTTAAGTCCGTCGGCTGCGCAGGTTGCGTTCTTTGTTACTGTCCATTCAGCATCAGGTGTGTGTCCTGTTGCGCTATCGGGTGTTTCCACTGTCATTGTTTCATCACAGCGAGCGCACTTATAGGTTGTTGTTGCATTTTTAATACATGTTGCAGGAGTTGTTCCTACTACTGTTGCACCCTTTTCGGTGTCAAATTCATGACCGAGAGCAGGGGTTGTTTCACCGGCTACGATTTCGCCTGCGATTGCTGTTGTGCCGTTAACCTCGGTATTGGGGCTAACTGCCAAATATTTTGTATAGGTTGCATCTGCCACTACTCCGCAAGGACAGTCAGTTGTATAACCTGTTGAGCCCATTGCTGTGCATGTTGCATCAACTCCACCCTCTTTATATTCGTGAGGAATACCTCTTACGATTGTATATGCAGGATATGTAACTTGAACGCCGTTTACGGTCTTGGTTACATTTGAGCTACCGATGCTTGCAGGGGTGGTTGTGAAATTCATTGCATTAGTGTAAAGGATTACACCGTAGGATTGATAGAGGAAGTTACCTTGACGAACATTGAGCGTATCGGCATGGTGATAAATTCTAAGAACATCCTCACCCTTGTTTACAAGACAAACGAAATATTGTCCTGTAATTTCGGTAACATCCATAAGAACGAGCTTTTGGAGGTAGTCACATTGGTCAAAGATATTGTCAAGTGATGTAATACCGCGACCGATGTATGCATATTTCAAGTTGTATGTTTGATAGAAGGTTGCATATGCTGCCTTGAAGGATGCGGTGTAATCGGGAACGATAAACTCCTCAAGTCCTACCTTACGCAAGCACTGAGCACCGAACTCGTATGATTTACCGCTACCCATAAGGAGCTTTTTAAGTCCGCTGTCATCCGCAAACGATTCACCTACAAATGTCGCATTTGCCTTTGATACATCAACTGTAAGGTTGTTATATGAGCCATCGATAACATTTTTGTTGAAGACAACTGTGCAGTCGCCAACCTCGATAAGCTCAAGGTTAGGACAGTTTTCAACAAAGCCTGTTGCAAATGTTAGGTTTGCACCGTCATTAAGGATGATTTCCTTAAGATTGGAGTTATTCTTGAACACATCTGCCACGATTTCAGTAATACCTGCAGGAATTACTGCGCGAACGACATCTGTAGCTGTGTATGTTTTTTCAGCATTATCGGGATCAGCAAAGGATTTAATGCTTAGAATCTTTGCTGTAAATCCAGCATCGGTTTCGCTAACCTCAACATTGTAGAGGTCGCCAACTGAGATTGTGATTTCCTTTGTTCCGTCTTCGGTCTTTACAACTACTGTAACTACCTGATCTCTTGGGTCGAATGAGTACTCGTATGTATAGCTATCATTACAGTTTTCGCATGTTACACGCTTGATACCGCTTTCAGTAGCAGTTGCAAGCTTTTCAATAGAAACAGATGTGTAGCTATGTCCGAGAGCGCCAAGCTCATCAACATAATATGAACCACACATACATCTATAATAGTGGAATCCACTCAAATCACAAGTAGCGCTCATATCATTGAATGGCTCTTGAACTTTGAATGTGTGCTCACCATTCGAGCCTTCAAGATCGCAAGGAACATATTGAACGGTATAAAGTCCTGTTTCGGCATTGTATACATCATCGTATCCATACTTCAAAATACCGTCGGGAATCTTCACATTGTATGTTCCGCCTGTTACATCAAATTTGAAAACAAGAAGATCAACATGCCAATCGAAGTTAGCAGGGTCTGCTACTGTGAACTTGACATCACCGATTTTGAAAATAGCAAGTTTGGTGTCCTTTGGAGTTGGGTTATAAGTTTGCCACCAAGTATTACCGGTAAGTTCAACCTCCGCACCATCAAAAAGTGAAATTTGAGCATTCACAAAGGATTGACTTGTGCCGTTGGTGCGAATCAAGTTTTCAGCCTTTGCTTTACCGTAAAGTTCAAGTTTTGGAGATTCGATTGTTGTATCGCCTGTGTAGGAGTGGTGTGTCCAAATGAGTGATTTGTTTGTTTCAATGTAAATATTTTTACCAACAAACAATCTATGGTTTCTACCATCGCCATATCCATGCGGTTCAAGATGTATAAACGCACGACCGCCATTTTCTTTTACTGTGCCGATAAGTTTCGCTTCCTTATCGCTTGAGTTATAGAACTTAACTCCACCTCTCTTGATATACATAGCATATTCGCTTGTGCTTGTAATTGTGATGGTGTGTCCGTTAAGGTCAATTCTGTGTGTTGTCCACTCGTCGAAACTCACTTGAGATGTGAAGGTAAGGTCACAATTGAGTTTTACAAGTTGATTACCTTTTTTTGTAAGAAGATTTGACGCATCTGCTTGTGAGTTGATAACCCATGCGTTTGCCTCAAAAAGTTCTACATTAGATGTGAAGGTTACGACATCACCAGGTTTGTAGAAGGTGCTGTCAGGTCCAAACCAACCGTAGAATTCCTTTCCTTCTGTTACCGTGCTTTGACGCTCCGGAATTGTGAATGTGCCATCTTCATTTGTCTTGAAGGTTTTGTTGCTTGAATCCCAAGTTTGATTGGTATTAGCCCAAACAAGTTTAACATCGTATGTTTCTGCCGATGCGAATACAGCAAAAAGCATACAAAGCATAACTGCTACAACAAAAACAATGGCAAGTTTGATTGTTTTTTTCATACTTTTTCTCCTTTGTGAAAAATTTGCCCTCGCGGGCATTGGATTTTTATATGATTTATAATATCACATACGCGAGTTTTTGTCAAGTTGCACAAAAAATGAAGCCCCCCCCCCGTTTTTTGTTCATTTTGCACAAAAATCTTGCGATTTTTCTACTTTAGGGCTTGGAATGTGACGGGGTTTTCGGCTTGATATTTTGTAAATTGATGAGCATTTTGGTTATTTTATACAAATTGTGAACAAATTGTAAACTTTTCGCATGCAACACAAAAAGCACGGAAATCCGTGCTTTTTGATTGATTTAGGTTATTTTCTTGCAAAAGGTGAGTTTTTATCAAAGGCGGGGTTATAGCCGTAGAAGTTTTTCTCATCCATTTTATCTTGTGCTATACCGAGAGCCTCGGCAAAGCGTTGATAGTGAACGACCTCTCTTGCTCTTAGGAACTTGATTGCATCGCACACATCGGGGTCATCGACAAGGCGAAGAATATTATCATAAGTTACTCTTGCCTTTTGCTCGGCTGCGAGGTCCTCATGCAGGTCGGCAAGGACATCACCCT
>JAZNJK010000166.1:0-5429 GCA_045578005.1 Eubacteriales bacterium
CACCTCTCACAAATAAATACGCAGAGGGTTATCCCGAAAAAAGATATTACGGCGGATGTGAGTGCGTAGATGTGGTTGAAAAAATCGCTATTGAGCGCGCTTGCAAGCTTTTCGGTGCAGAGCATGCAAATGTTCAGCCTCATAGCGGTGCGCAGGCTAACACAGCAGTATACTTTGCTTTGTTAAAGCCCGGCGATACCGTTCTTGGCATGAGCTTGGCTCACGGCGGTCACTTGACACACGGTAGCCCTGTAAACCTTTCAGGTAGTTACTACAACTTCGTTCCTTACGGTGTTAACGATGACGGATTTATTGATTATGATGAATTTGAGAAAAAAGCAAAAGAGTGCATGCCTAAACTTATCGTTGCAGGTGCTTCCGCTTATCCAAGAGTAATTGACTTCAAGAGAATTTCCGAAATTGCAAAGAGCGTTGGCGCTTACTTTATGGTTGATATGGCTCACATTGCAGGTCTTGTTGCAGCAGGACTTCATCCATCACCTGTTCCATATGCAGATGTTGTAACTACAACTACACATAAGACTTTGAGAGGTCCTCGTGGCGGTCTCATCCTTTGCCGTGAGGAACTTGCTAAGGCGATTGACAAAGCAATCTTCCCAGGAACACAGGGCGGTCCACTTATGCACATTATCGCATCTAAGGCAGTTTGCTTTGGCGAGGCGCTCACTCCCAAATTCAAGGAATATCAAACACAAATCGTTAAGAACGCAAAGGCTCTTGCCGATACTCTTCTTAGCGAGGGATTTGACCTTGTTTCAGGCGGAACTGACAACCACCTTATGCTCCTTGACCTTCGTCCTTTCGGAATCACAGGTAAGGAACTTGAAAAGCGTCTTGATGAGTGTTTTATCACTGTTAACAAGAATGCAATTCCTAATGACCCTGAAAAGCCATTCGTAACAAGCGGTGTTAGAATTGGAACTCCCGCGGTTACTTCAAGAGGTCTTAAAGAGGACGATATGGTTAAACTCGGCAAACTTATCAAACTCGTTGCTACCGAATTTGAAGAAAAGGCTGACTACATTCGCGCCGAAGTTACAAAGATTTGCGAAAAGTATCCTATTTACGAATAATTAATGAAAGCAGAATACAACACGCGCCAAAGGGCGCTTATACTTGATTTTTTAAAGGAAAACAGCGCCCATGTCAGTGTGCGTGATATAATCGAACACTTAAAGGAGCAAGGAATTAAGGTGGGGACTGCGACGGTTTACCGCACACTTGACAAACTTTGCTCACTTGGAGTTGTAAGAAAGTTCGTCGTTGATGAACGCAGTGGCGCTTGCTATCAATACACTCACGGGGCGGAATGTGATGAGCATTTCCACCTTAAATGTGTGTCGTGCGGGGCGCTGATTCATATGGACTGTAATTTTCTTGCGGAAATGGAAAAGCATATTTTCGAGGACCACGGATTTACCGTTAGTTCGGGCAAGACTGTTATATACGGACTTTGCGCAAACTGTAATCCAGATAAGTCAAAATCTGCTAAAACAAGCGAACTTTGTTGCCATCATAAGCATTAAAAATTGATTTTTTTAGAAATTTTTCATTTTCCTATTGATTTTTAATTTTATTTGTGATACAATACATTCCGCTATACATCTTTTATCTTATGATTGGAGGAAAAAACAATGATCGATATTATTCTTGGCGTATTATTGATAGTTGCTGCAGTATTTCTTGTAGTTGCAGTGCTTATTCAAGGTGGAAAATCAAAGGGCGTTTCCGGAACAATTAGTGGCGGAAGTTCAGAAACATATTTCGGCAAAAACAAGGGCAAGTCGATTGATAAGAAACTTTCACTTCTTACCGCTATCGTTGCTATTGTATTTATGGTTATCGTTTTGGTTGTATATGTTAGCCAACCATACACCGACTTTATGGACTGGTTCCTTAGCCGAATTACAACAAGCGCTTCTTAATTACGCTATTTAAACACCGCTTTGAATTTTCAAAGCGGTTTTTTATTGCCGGCGGTGAGCCACCGCGGGCGAACCCCGACTTTGTGCAGTAAGGATTGCTTTTGCACGCCCCGAGCAATTTTCTTTTAAATTGCCGAGAGCCTCGGTGGGCGAATTGAATGCGGAGTGAGGAATTCGGAGTTCGGATGTCGTAATTCTTGAAAACTTGTTTTCATTAGAATTACCCATACATGCGACCGTAGGAAGTCGTAATGCGTTTGCGTAGTTGGGATTTGAAGCAATCGCTCCTAAATTGTGAAAGAAAGATGATTTTTAGGGGAATACTTTTTTAGTTCGGTTTCCCCCGTTCGGCTACGCTCAGGGGAAGCTTCCACTAACGAAAACAAGTTTTCGAGTGTCAGTTTTTTTGCTACTTTTTCTTTTCAGTAAAGAAAAAGTAGAGGAGGTATTATGGATTTTAGAAAAGAGATATTTGATATAATTAAATCGGATTTTTATATTCCGATGACAACGAATGAGTTGTTTGACCTTGTTTGCAAGGGTGACGAGCGAACGGTCAAGGACTTCTTCAAAACACTTTGCGAAATGGAAGAATGTTTTGAGATATTCATTTCGAAAAAAGGCAAAATTTCCTTGCCCCCTGTGGGAATGTTCGTGCGTGGGGTATTTCACGCACCGACACACGGAAAATTCGGTTTTGTCGTAAATGATGATGGCGAGAGTTTCATTCCCCCTTCTCTTGTTTGCGGTGCGATGGACGGAGATACTGTTGTCGCAAAGAAACTTGAAAAAGGCTCACGCTTTTACGGTAAAGGTAACGAGGCGGAAATTGTCGCCATTGTTGAACGGGCAATTAGTGAATTTACAGGCACATTCGAGGGCTTTTCAAGTAAAGGCAAACTCTACGGATGCGTTTATCCCGACAATCCCAAACTTGATTTTGTCGCTACTGTGCTTGGAACTTCCATCAGTGCGGAAACGGGCGACAAGGTCGTTTGTAAGATAACGAAATATCCGCTTTTTAAGGGCGATAAAATTGGTGTTAAAGTTAGTGCATCTCTTGGAAAAAGTGAAAGTAAAGAGGCAAATTATAAGGCGATTTTGCGTGAGCATAAAATCCCCGAAAAATTTGATGATATTGTAACTAACGAAGCCGAAAAGGTATCAAATGAGCCGATATGTGTCGGTAATCGACTTGATTTGAGGGATAAAACGATATTCACAATTGACAGCGCAAGTGCAAAAGACCTCGATGATGCAATATCTATTGAGCGCACCGATGACGGATACATTCTCGGTGTCCACATTGCCGATGTTTCGCACTATGTCAGAGAAAAGTCCGAAATAGATAAAGAGGCAATGGCAAGAGGAACGAGTGTTTATTTCACCGATAAGGTTGTGCCTATGCTCCCACCATCACTTTCAAACGGCGCTTGCTCACTTAATGGCGGAGTTGACCGATATGCTCTTTCGGCAATTATTAAACTTGATAAGTCGGGAACAATCAAGGAAACAACGCTTGCTAAAAGCATTATAAATTCAAAGATGCGTGGCGTTTATTCGGAACTTAACGACATTATCGAAAACGGTGAAAATAGCGAATCTTACGCAAAATATAGACACATAGTCGATGATTTTAATGTAATGCTCGAACTTTACGCCATCTTGAAAAAGCGCAGTGAGGACGCAGGTGCAATGGACCTTGAAGGCGACGAAGTTGAAATTTTGCTTGATGGCGATGGCTATCCTATCGAACTTTTGAAGCGTGAGCGAGGAGAGAGTGAAAAACTGATTGAACAGTTTATGCTTTGCGCTAACCGTGCGGTCGCTGAGTTCCTTTACAAGCATTCCCTTCCCTGTATTTACAGAGTGCATGAAAATCCCGACCCCGAAAAAATCCGCTCATTCGCTATATTTGCGACAAATCTTGGAATTGACATCTCACCGATTGCCGATACGGAAAATATTACTCCGCTCGACCTTTCATCTGTGCTTGAAGATGCAAGAAATAAGGATAAAGCCGAGGTTGTGTCGGGTGTGCTACTCCGCTCACTTATGAAGGCGAAATATATGCACGAGCCAAAAGGTCACTTTGGATTGGCTACTAAACTTTACTGTCACTTCACCTCGCCTATACGAAGATATCCCGACCTTGGTGTGCATAGAATTATCACAGCATATCTAAACGGCGAAATGAGTAACAAGTCGGAAATTTCCCGTCTTACGAAATATGCCGAAAGAAACGCAAAGGAGTCAAGCGATAACGAACTCCGTGCGATCTTTGCGGAACGACAAATTGAAGAACTTTACAAAACTGTTTATATGAGCGATTTCGTTGGCGAAACGCTTGATGGCACGATAAGTTCGGTAACTTCATTTGGATTTTTCGTCAAATGTGACAACCTTTGCGAAGGACTTGTGCCGATTGCATCGCTTGGACACTTCTATTTTGATGAAAGGAGCATTACTCTTTCTTCGGGTAGGCGCACTTTTGCACTCGGTATGAGGGTTAAGGTCAAGGTAATAGACACTAATACCATTACAAGACGAGTAACTCTTGAACTTGTTGAATGCGAGGAAGCAAACGATAATTATCACTTGCCCCCTGTCGTTTTCAACACTCCAAAAATGAGTCAAAGGCGCTCGACAATTAAAAATCGCAAGGTGCACGACTCAAAAAAGAAGAACAATAGATATAGCAAACATTCCTCAAAACGCAAGGGGAAAAGACGCTAAGGCACTTTAATTGTGTAAAATCAACAAAACCGTGGGAACTTCTCACGGTTTTTTTCTTATTTTTCATAATTTTAATAATAATGTAGAATTTTTTCAAAAAAGGTATTCCATTTTTCTTTTGTTTGTGTTATACTTTGTATGTGCGTGCACACGCACACCAATAGTTTTGATTAATATTTTTATTTATGGAGGTTCATTAAATGAGCACAAAAAAGTATGTTTACCTCTTTAAAGAGGGCGACGCATCAATGAGAGAAATTCTCGGCGGTAAGGGTGCTAACCTTGCTGAAATGACCAAAATCGGTCTTCCAGTTCCACAGGGCTTCACAATTTCTACTGAAGCATGCACACAATACTACGAGGATGGCAGAGAAATCAATGCCGACATCCAAGCAGAGATCATGGAATACATCGCAAAGATGGAAGAGATCGTTGGCAAGAAGTTCGGTGACAAGGAAAACCCACTTCTCGTTTCCGTTCGTTCAGGTGCAAGAGCATCAATGCCTGGTATGATGGACACAATCCTTAACCTCGGTCTTAACGAAGAAGTTGTTGAAACAATTTCTAAGAAGTCCGGCAATCCCCGTTGGGCTTGGGACTGTTACAGAAGATTTATCCAAATGTATTCCGATGTTGTTATGGAAGTTGGAAAGAAATACTTCGAAGAACTCATCGACAAGATGAAGGAAAAGAAAGGCATCGTTCAAGACGAAGTCGGATCGTAGCCATGTCGTTCTGTGAGCCAAG
>JAZNJK010000167.1:0-16191 GCA_045578005.1 Eubacteriales bacterium
TCCGACTTATATGCCGAAAACTTACAGTGTTGTTATAAAGGGGGAACTTACTCCCGACAAATTATCAATGCTCACATCTCCCATGGAGATTGACGGATACAAATTAAAGCCTGTTAAGATTAGGATTGTTTCGTTTAAAAATGGCTCTACAAACACTTTATTCACCCTTACCGAGGGTAGAAACAGGCAAATAAGAAAGATGTGTGAGCATTGTGGTCTTACCATTATGCGCCTTACACGAATTTCTATCGGCAAATTGAAACTTGGCGAACTTGAACGCGGTAAATGGCGCGAACTAACAAAAGCCGAGGTTGACTATTTATCTGGCAAAAAAGATACAATTTAAGGAGATAGACATGCTAACAGTTCTTCCTATTCAAGATAAAAATGAACAAAAAGATCTTACGGCGATTTGCGGTATAGAGTTTGATGCTAATGCTTTTGCATATAGAGCCGACGATGGTGATTTTCTCGGCGTTATTCAGTTTAAATTCACTAACGGCATTGGTGAAATTTCGGGTTTTAATTATGCGCCAGCCACAAGCGACAATGAGGCTATGATTATTATGCTTAGAACTGCGATGAACTTCATGCACCGTTGCGGTATCAAAAATTCATCGCTTGACGCAAAAACTACTCCTGAATCGCTTATAAAACTTTCAGGATATTCAAAGGAACAAGGTGACATTTACACAATCGACCTTGATAAATTTTATGTTTCCCCTTGTCACTTTACTCCAAAAAATAACGATTAATTTAAAAAGGTTGCTCCTTGGAGCAACCTTTTGTTTTATTTTTTAGTAATTTCAACTTTTAAAGCATCGAAGTCGAGGTTATAGCGGATAGATATTCCCATTTTATTAAGGGTTCCATAGAGGCTTTCATCATCTAAAATCAAGTCGCCGTTTTCTACTGACATAACAAAGTTATCTTCTCCGCTTTGTGGCAAGAAGTTTGTTGCCTCGCCATTTAGGTTTAGCGTTTTGCTTGATGAGTCAAAAATATATGTTTTTTCATCATATTTTATTTCACAAAGTGTTCCGCCAACTATCACTTCCGCACCAAGTCCTTTAAGAGTCGCAAGAAGGGGGATTTTTGCGTATGTTGGATAAACCTCGATACTTTTATCAATTTGTGTGCCTTGGACAATCAACACCCCGTTTCCTATGCTACTTTCCTGCTCGGACGAAGCCCCCGTTTCGCTTGATGATGTTTCACCGTTTCCGCACGACAAAAGAATTAATACGGTTAGTATTGAAATGACAATCAAAATATATTTTTTCATTTTATTTATCCTTTTTAAGTATCTTTTTTATTTTTAAAGAGAGTGCGTATGCCAAAGGGACAAAGGCGATATCCTTCAAAACATAAGGCAAGGATACTGTAAGAGCCGATACCCAAAAATCAATTCTTGTAATTATTGAATATTGGACAAGTCCCAAAAGATGGCAAATTAACACGGATACAATCCCCATTGAAATTGCAATTATGCTTTTTGAGGAAGATAGAGCGCAAAGAACCGCTATTATGACAAATCCCCATATAAATCCGCCTGTTGGTCCAAAAAGCGAATTAAAACCGCTTTGAAACCCCGAAAACACGGGAACACCGACAAGTCCAATTAATATATATATTAAAATTGATAGGATTGACTTCTTCAAGTCAAGAAAATATCCCGAAAAAGCAATCATAAATATTTGCAAAGTTATAGGAACGCCACTTGGCATTGGAATAGCGATTTGCGATATAACGCATATCATAGCAACAAATATTCCGACAAATGCCATTTCTCTGATTTTTTGAGAGTTATTTTTCATCTTTACGAACCCGCGCCTCTCCCGAATTAAATTTGAGAATTCCGTTTTCGGTTTCAACGACCAAATTGGCATTTTCATCTATATCTATTGCCTTGCCAAACACTGTTTCGTTTCCGCGATAGACATTGACATTCTTTCCTAAAATATTTGATTTCTCTTTATATTTTTTAATGTAGGATTTATCACAAGATTTTTTATAGTAATTCATAAAACTGTCTATGATTTGAGCGCACAGAGTGCTTTTATATCCTACGGGGGATTTTGCGGGGTATATTGATGTAGCAATAGCGGATATTTCTTCATCAAAGCCGTTTTTCGGCGGTGTTACATTTATTCCTATTCCTAAAATTGCGTAATCAAGACGAGAACTTTCAAAATCAAATGATGCTTCGGTAAGAATTCCGCATACTTTTTTATCATTTATATAAATATCATTAACCCATTTTATTGATGCGCTTATATTACTTGTTTTTTCTATCGCTTCAAGCACGGCAACCGCGCCCATAACGGTTATGTTCACACTTTCAAAAAGAGCCATTTGGGGGCGAAGGATTATGCTCATATATATTCCGTTATCCTCGTTTGAAATAAAAGTTCTCCCCATTCTTCCCTTGCCGTTTGTTTGTGTCCTTGCTATAACGACTGTTCCTTCTTTTGCGCCGTTTCTTGCGAGGTCTTTGGCGACATCGTTTGTCGAGGAAACCTCGTCGTAAAACAACACATCAATATCGTTTTTAGAAAGGGACTCTATTCTATTTGCGCTAAACACATCGACAGTGCATGAAAGCGAATATCCAACGGTAGAGTGCGAAATTATATCGTATCCTTCATTTCTTAAAAGATTAATATTTTTCCAAACACAGTTACGAGAAACACCAAGCACTTTGGCGATTTCCTCACCTGACAAAATTTTGCCTTGATTGTTTTCAAATATTTCAAGTATTTTTTGTTTCATTTTTATCCTTTGTCACCTTAAAAGTTTTTTTGGTTGACATTATATGCAAATCAAAACGGCAGTTGCCTGCCGTTTTATTATTTATTATTCTCCGTAAAGAGCAGTTTTGAGGTCGGTTACAACCTTTGAATAATCATCGTATGCTGAGAAATATGCAAGAGTCCAATAGCCTTCTTTTACTTGGAATGCATTAATAGTTGCAGACATATCAAGTGTATTCAAGTTATTAGCCAATGCATCGCCAGTAGTCTTTACAGCAAGCATAAGAACTGATGAGAAATCTTCGGCTTCGGTTGAAGTGGTTGCAAAGTCACGATCGGAAAGTGCGCCTGAAAGTGCCTTAATACCCTCTACTCCTCCGTTGATTGCGGATTTTGTGCATTCAACAAGAACCTTGAAAAGTGCTTCTGTATCGTTTCCACTCTTGCCACGAATATAAGCCAATGCATACTCACCTGTAAGAGTAACTGTTCCGGTTTTTTCATTCTTTTGGAGATATACAAGACTGGAGTTCTCATCCTTGAACTTCTCATTGTAAAGATCAATCGCTACTTTGAGTTCATCAAGTTCAGCATCTGTCATAGCAATATCAATTCCGCCAACAGCATCAACAAGTGCCATAGCACCATCCATCTTCAATTCAACATAACCATTGATGTCAATACCAAAGTTTTGAGAAATGGTTCTTGAAAGAAGGTTTGCTCCTCCAAAGTTGTAAGCATCCTTAAGTGGTGCAATTTCGTTTGCGTAAGGAATGTATACAAGAGTTTGGTCATCAAGCAATACATATGTAAGTTTGTTTGTTGTCTTATTGATAGATGCGATAACGATAATGTCCGAGAAAGCTACTCCCGAATTGTTTTCTATACCATAGATAGCATAGTTAAATACATTCTCATCAGACTTAATAGCGTTTATAGAATCGCTATGGTTGTTAGATGCGAGGAAAGCATATTTCTTATACAAGTCGGAACCAAGGACCTTATCAGTATAGAAATTGTTGTCTTCCTTAAAGGAATCGCTAATTGCAGGGTCGATGTCCTTGTAACTTCCGGCTGGGGAAATGTTCTTTGATATGTTGTTGATAAGTGCGTTTACTACTAAGAAAAGCAAAGCTGCGATTGCAACGATGAGGACAACTGTCAATAAAATACCTTTAACAGCCGAACGCTTTTGCTTTGCCTCAAAATTCGCTATACTTGCGCGATTATTTTCAGGAACATTAGCAGAGGCTTTTCTTCTCTCAATGATTTTCTTGCTCACGTTAATATTCTCCTTTGCGTGTTACTTAAATTTTATAATTTTATTATATATCAAACAAGTCGGCTTGTCAACACTTTTTTAAGATATTTTGTTGTTAACGCCTATTTTTGTGTTCTATTTTTGAAATTAATAGGGGTTTTTGGTAAATTCATTCAAAAAATATACATTACTTTTGTCCACGAAAAACGATTTTCCATTTAGATAGGTTAAACTGTCATTCTCTTCTAAAAAGGTTAATTTGAATGAATACAATGCTTGATGTTTATAGCCTATTTTCTTGTCACTCTCGATATTACCGTATTTTCCGTCACCGAGCAAGGGGTTGCCGATTGATGCCATATGCGCTCTTATTTGATGAGTTCTACCTGTGACAAGTTCAATTTCAAGGAGTGAAATATCCTTTTGATAATTATAGTCTATCGACTTATATTTAGTGATAATTTCCTTTGCGCCTTTTTGTTGATTTTTCAAGATGCGAACAGTGTTTGTATTATTATTCTTTATATGATAATCCCTCAAAGTTGCTGATTTTTGCGATGTTTTTCCATGAACGGCACACAAATAAAATTTCGAGATTTTATTGTTTTTTATTCTCTCGTTCATTTCTCGCAAAGATACGGCATTTTTAGCGCAAATAACTATTCCGCCTGTATTACGGTCTATTCTATTGCAAAGTGCGGGAGCAAACGAATTTTCTTCCTTTGGGTTATATTCACCCTTTTGGGCAAGATATGCTTGAATGTGGTAGATGAGCGTATTTCTATCATCGCTATCGCCCTGTCCGCTTGTTTTTCCGTCACCGTCGCCACTATGAACAAGCACTCCTGCTGGTTTATCGCAAAGAAGAATGTTTTCATCCTCATAGATTACATTTACGCTTGGACGGATAGAAAAAAGTTCGCTGTGCGAAATTTCATCGGCAAAAAAGTCCTCACTAATAAACATTTGAACAGTATCGCCGAATGACAAGATTTGCTTTTGCTCCGCTCTTTTTCGGTTGACCTTGATTTTTTTAAGGCGAATTGCCTTATACATAAACGACAAGGGCATTCCCTTTACTGCCTTCTGCACGAATTTATCAAGGCGTTGACCTGCATCGTTTTGGTTGATTTTAAATTCTCTCATTTTTAAAAATCCCATTTTAGATTTTGTTTTGGCTTAAAGATAACTGTTTTATTATCCTTTTCATTAAAATTATAACTGTCTATGCTAATTTTTTCAAGAGAAATTGCGAATTATTTTAATTTTTACCGTTTTTAGTTTACATTCTTGAAAAAATGTGTTAAAATGGATTGATTAAACCGTTATTTTTAGGAAGGAGTGAGCGCATGTCAAAAAATATCCGCGCAAGTATTTTGACACTTGGTTGTCGTGTTAATCAATACGAAAGTGATGCGATAATGCAAGAACTTTCAAAATGTGGTGTTGAAATTTGCGATAAAGATGAAATTTGTGACATTTACATTATCAACACTTGCACAGTTACTGCCGAAAGCGATAGAAAATCACGCCAGTTTATAAGAAAATGCGTCTCAAAAAACCCTGATGCGGTCATTATAGTAACAGGATGTTATTCGCAAGTAAATCCAGACGAAGCACTCGCCATTGACGGAGTTGATTTCGTTTGCGGAAATAACGGAAAATCCATAATTGCAAAAAAGGCTATTGAACTTTTTGAAAAACGACAAGAAAAATGCGCTTATATGCCTGATATATTCGACTCTAAATTTGACCAAATGCAAGTTGGTGCGCCAATGAGCAGAACGAGGGCATTTATAAAAATTCAAGACGGATGCGACTCGAAGTGTGCATACTGTATAATTCCAAAGGCGAGAGGTTCAGTGCGCTCTGACGGCAAGGAAAATATCATTAACGAAGTTAAAACCGCCGTTAGTCAAGGGTGTGTTGAAGTTGTGCTTACGGGAATTGAAACCGCATCATATGGAAAAGATTTCAAAAACGGATATTCTCTTGCCGACCTTCTTTGTGAAGTTGAGAAAATCGAAGGACTTGAAAGAATTCGCCTTGGTTCACTTGACCCACATGCGATAACGAAAGATTTTGTAGACAAGGTAAAATCGCTTTCAAAAGTTATGCCACATTTTCATATTTCGATGCAAAGCGGTTGCACAAAGACGCTAAATGCAATGAAACGCAAATACAATATCGACATGGCAAAGGAACGAATTGAGTATTTAAAATCACAAATTCCCGCCCTTATGTTAAGTGCCGATGTGATTGTAGGATTTCCCCAAGAAAGTGATGAGGATTTTACAAAAACCGTTGAATTCTTCAAGGAACAAAAATTCTTACATTTACATATATTTCCCTATTCAAAAAGGAAAGGGACAATCGCCTACGAGATGGACGGACAAATTGATGAGAGTGTAAAAAAAGAACGACTTCGACATTTGTCTAAAATGCAAGAGGAAATCAAAAAAGATTTGCTTGAAAATTTTGTAAAATCGCATTCGTTAGTTCCTGTTTTATTTGAAACCCGTGACGGTGAATATATGCACGGA
The DNA here is from genome assembly GCA_045578005.1 of Eubacteriales bacterium. Taxonomy (GTDB): domain Bacteria; phylum Bacillota; class Clostridia; order Oscillospirales; family CAG-272; genus RGIG2000. The sequence continues at coordinate 6,558 of JAZNJK010000167.1, forward strand.
CACGCACCGAATTTTGTTGAAATAAAAGCGAAATCAAGCGAAAATTTATCGGGAAAAATTGAATTTGTTAAACCGATTTACACTGATGGCAAAATGATTTTTGGTGAACTTTTATAATTTTGAATTTTTAAATTCATAAATTTTATAATTTTAAAAAAGACTATCCTTTTCGGATAGTCTTTTTGATGTTTAATTATTTAATATATTGATATCCCTTTGTAGGGTCAATTTACCTTTTCCCACTCGGATATATCAAAATCCTTTTCTTCCATTTCCCATAGCTCATTGATGGATTTCAAATTGTTTGGGAAGAAATAAATAACGGTTTTGTTATAGGTGCTAAGGTGGTCCCTGCTTCCGTCCTCATTATACTCCCAGTCAAGATAAACCCATCTAACTATCTTATAGGTCAGCGCTGTCCACTCGCGCGTTCCGCCATCATCATAAGTGGCAGGAATGGGTAAAAGTAAAATTACTAAAAGAACAATAGCAACCAAAATTATCGTTTTCTTTTTTGAACTTCTCTTTTTCATTTTTCTTTTCCTCTGAACTAAGCCTTTTTATTAAATATTAAATGATATATTGAAGGTCAATCCTTGAATTTGTAGGTGTATGAAACGCTTATATCATCAATGTGGTCATCGTATCCCATTTCAAAACGGATTGTTTCGATGTCATTCAAATTGTCTATTGATTTCAAAAGGTCCATATTTTCGTCACGGCAATGGATATATTCCTTTGGAAATTCATCGCAAATCTCATAAAGAAGTTTTGAGATTTCTTCTCCGTTTTTTGCCTCGCTCATTTTGTCTTTTATGAAATTTATAACCTCTTCTTCGGAATGCCAATAAACCATTGGCTCACTTGGGCTTTCTTGATTTAGCCATACCTCAATTTGTTCATTATTTGTTTTGGTAATCGTTATAGTTACAAAACTTGAACTTGATGAATTTGTCACAAAATCTGTTCTTATTTTCATAAATTTCTCCTATTCTTCTATTTTTCGGTATTCACTGTTACAAAATACGATTTCGGGCATTAGTGGGCATCCACCCATACAAAGTTCATATTTAGGACAACCTTGACAAGAGTTGCGCATTTTGTCACGAAACCTCTCAAACAGTTCACTGTTCCACGCCTCTAAAATACTCATTTCACGAAGTGAAACTTCATATCGTTTTTCTTGGTCGAAACTGCACGGAACCATTGTCATATCGCTACCGATATAACAACTGTATCTTCCGCCCTCACAGGTATCAAGTGACTCGGGCAAAATGGATTTACAAAAGTTTATAGCACCCGGAACATTACAACTGTCCATTCCCACTTTGAAATCGTGTTTTTTATCAATTTCGGCAAAAAATGTGGCTACTCTTGGGTCATTTGGGGATAGCATATTTGATTTTGTGCCTTGACCTGCGGGTTTATGAAGTAAAAATATTACTGCGTTTATTCCCTTTGGGAAACTGTTATTTTGAAGTCTTTCTATCGCCTCATCAATACTATTTTTACCAAGCACATAGTGAATATTTGTTTTTACTCCCGCATCAAGTAGCATTTGAATAGCATTTAATGTATATTCGCTCCTATACCAACTAACAGCAACCGCACCGCAGTATTTTTTACAAAGTGATGCAATTTCCCTTGTCATTCCGTATCCCGAAGTTGTAAAATTAGGGACTAAAATGTTTTCTCGACAAATTTTTAGAATTTTTTCAAAATGTTCGTGTTGGTCGGGGTCACCCCTACCGCCGAGGGCAAATTGGTTACATTTCCCCTTTGACTGTTTAGCAATCCATTCAAAGTCTTCAAGGCTCATATTCGGTTGTTCAATCAAAAGACCGCTTTGATAACATCCGATACCCGCCTTTGCACAAAGTCCTGTTTTTCCGTGAATGCAGTGTCCCATAATGCCAACATCAATAAGGTGCGGATATGATGCCATAAACGGATCTTTTCCTGTATCTTTTCCGTTTTCATCAAGGACTCCTGTCCTTACATAAAAACCGCTTTCGGTATCGAATATTGACTTAAATTTATACTTTTTATCCTCTATTATGTATCTCATTTTCTACCTTTTTATATAAAATGAAATGTCCTTATTACTTCAATTATAACCTGTTTTTATAATTTTTTCAATAGATAAAGAAAAATCCCGATAAAATCGGGATTTTTGGAATTATTTCTTGTCAGTTTTAGCACTTTCAGTAACTGCGTTTACAAGTCCTACAACGCCTTGAAGGTCGCTTGGAATGATAATCTTTGTTGATTGACCATCGGATATCTTTTCAAACGCTTCAAGTTTTTTGAGAAGCAAATATGCCTCATCAGGATTTGCCTCGTTAATAAGTTTGATTGACTCGGCATGTGCTTGATTGATTTGGCGAATTGCCTCAGCCTCAGCCTCAGCAGCCTTAATTCTTGCCTCTTTTTCAGCCTCTGCACGAAGAATTGCAGATTGTTTTTCCGCCTCCGCTTCAAGAACCTTTGCCTCTTTCTTACCTTGTGCTACAAGAATATTACTTGCTTTTTCTCCCTCTGCACGAAGAATAGATTCTCTTCTTTCACGCTCAGCCTTCATTTGCTTTTCCATTGCGTCTTGAATTTCGTGAGGTGGTTTAATGTTTTTAAGTTCTACTCTATTGATTTTAATTCCCCATGGGTCAGTTGCCTCATCAAGAATTGCACGGATTTTGGAGTTGATTGTATCTCTTGATGTAAGAGTATGGTCAAGTTCCATTTCACCGATTATGTTTCTTAATGTTGTTGCAGTAAGATTTTCTATTGCACGGATAGGATTTTCAACACCGTATGCAAAAAGGCGAGGGTCGGTAATTTGGAAAAATACAACTGTATCAATTTGCATAGTTACATTATCCTTAGTGATAACAGGTTGAGGGTCAAAATCCGCAACTTGCTCTTTAAGAGATACTTGTTTTGATACTCTTTCAATGAATGGAATCAAGATATGAAGTCCTGTTTCCCATGTTTTTTCATATGCACCAAAGCGCTCAATTACATATGCCCTTGACTGTGGAACGATTTTAATTCCTGCGATAAGTGCAATAAGAACGATAAGAACGATTATTGCAACAGCGACAAGCACACCAACACCTGCGCCTGCAAACATCATAAGTGAAATTAGATTAGTCATTTTTATTCCTCCTATTTCTTAGAAACATATGCTTTGTTTCCTTCAACTCGCTTGAATATGACAACTTCGCCTTCGTCTATTTCGCTTCCGTCCTCGCTACGAGCGGTCCAAACAAGCCCATTGATTTTTACAGCACCGGTTTCCATAATATTATTGATTTTCTCGGTAACAACTGCTGTTTTACCGATATTTAAATCTACATTTGTTTTCTTGCCATTCTTTTGTGAAGTGAGTTTTTTTACAAGAGGTCTTGTAGCGATAAGAGCCACAACCGACAAGGCTACAAAAATAAGTCCTTGCCATACCAGTCCTATATCTTCAAATATAGAAACGATAAGTCCTGTAACAAGTGCCGATGCGGAAAACCATATTGAAACGAACTGTGTTGTCGCAAGTTCCACAACGAGCAAAAGAATTGCAAGTGAAAACCATACCCACATCATATAAAATACCTCCTTAAAGATTTTACATCTTTATTTTAACACATAAAGAATTAAAAGTCTATATTTTTCAAACGAAATATTGATTTTTCGATAAAATCATTTAGCAAAAGAAAGATAAATATCGATATTTTTTGAAAAAGCATTTTCAAATCTATACTTTTCAATATCATACAATTTTTCCTCGATGATAATTTCATTTATACGAGAAACAAAAGCATTCATATCGTTTAACGGATATAGGCTATCGCTTGGCAAAAGTTCGCGATGCCCCTTTATATCACTTGCCACTATTGGCAAACGAGCATTCATCGCCTCTATGATATTAAAAGGCAATCCCTCAATGGTTGACGCCGAAACATAGATGTCGGCATTTGAGAGATATTTATTTACCTCTTTTGAAAAGCCTGTTATTGTAAGTCTATTTTGCAAATTGTATTTTTTTGCATATTTTTCTATGTTTTTTCTTTCGTCTCCGTCACCGACCAATGTAAGGTGAACATTTTCAAGACTATTTAAAGACTTAACGAGAAAAATTTGATTTTTTCGTTTACTGATTTCACCGACAAAAATGAGATTTTTAACATCGGTTGAACACTCTCTACAAGAATATTCGGGCAAACGAGATGGCAAAACTCCCATTCCATCTATGAAAACAACTTCTTTTTTGCAAAGTTTATTTTCAGTTGCGATATCATAATCTTCTTTATTCATTACAACGATATAATCGGTCCGTTTTCTCATCAGTTTTTCGGCAAGTAAATATACCGCTCTTTTAAGTTTTGACGAATGAGGTGAGAAAAGATATCCGTGGACGGTATTTACTACAATAGGGCGTTTTTTCATTCCCCAAAGGGCAAATCTTGTCCAAAACGACGCAAGTGTTGTATGAAGATAGATAATATCGTAATTATTTTTCTTCAAATGCTTTCTGATTTTGAAGGAAATGGCAAAATTCTTAAACGAAAATGCTCTTTTCTTAAAGGGGATATTTATATTTGCCCCTTCTCCGCTCGCCATAATATCGACACTGTTTCCCCTTTTGGAAAACTCCTCAATATAGGGCAAATGGAAATTTTTTATATGCACCATACTTGATGCTACTACAAGTATTTTCATTTTTTCTTTTTAAATTTTTCGTTACGGTTGAACATTTTAAACGGTGTTGCAACCATTATTTTGAAATCGTTGAAGAGTGTCCAGTTTTCAATATACTTAATATCAAGTTCAATTCTTCCCTCGATAGAAGTTTTATCTCCTCTAAAACCGTAGATTTGCGCAAGTCCTGTTATTCCCGGTTTTACTTGGTGTTTTACCATATAAAGCGGAATTGTTTTGCTATATTCTTCGACAAACTTTGGAAGTTCGGGGCGAGGTCCTACGATTGACATTGAGCCAAAAAGAACATTGAAAAATTGAGGCAATTCATCAATACCGAATTTTCGCATAAATGCGCCAAAACGGGTTTTACGACTTTCATCGTCTTCGTCATGATGTTCTTCCTCTTCATCATTTGTTGTATGTTCAACTTTCATTGAACGGAATTTATAGATTGTAAATTCTTTATTATTCTTTCCTACTCTTGTTTGCTTGAAGATTACAGGTCCTTTTGATGTGAGACGGACACCGATTGCGGCAAAAAGCATTACAGGTGAAGTCAAAATGATGAAAATTAGTGAAAAAACAATATCTATTGCTCGTTTAATTGCAGAGTTTCCGATATTATCAAGCGGAATTGCTCTTGTATTGATAAGTGGTAAGTTTCCTACCATATCAACCTGACACTTTGATTTAAAGTATTTATAAACGACAGGAATGATTGAGGCACGAATTCCGTTTTGGTCGCAAATATTGATGATTTTTTGCGTTTTTCCGTCCTCTCTGTTTTCGAGTGCTATAACAACATCGTGCGGACGATGTTCTTTCAACACTGCATCAAGTTCGCTATAATTTCCGAGTTTTTTAAATCTTGGCTTTTCAGCATCGGTAACGCAACCGATTATCCTATAACCAAAATGAAGGTTATCGTTTATTTGTCTTGCGTATTCAATAGCGCCATAGCCGTTTCCCACAATAAGAACATATTTTGGGTTTTTGTTTTTTATGCGTATATAGTGAAGCGCCTTTGTCGCTACTATTTTCTTTATGATTAGCACGGCAAGGGATACGAGGGATATTATTATGGTTAGAACGAAGTTTCTCGCCTCATCCTCGGTAAGCACAAGCACAAGCACGACGGCAACGCCCATTATAAAGGTTTGCGCTGTTACAAGTTTGACAATTTGGGACATAAGTTTTTCCCAACGCTTTGCCGAATATAAATCGAACATAAAATATACGGCACTCGCAAAGATGACGAGCATTGCGGCGATGAGTATAGACTTTTCATTTATCTCGTATTGAAGCCACTTTCCTGCGATAAAATATGAAGCACCAAGCACTAAAATATTCAAGAAAAAGTCAACGAACGCGCCGATATATTTTAGCGACATTTTATTGTCCTGAACCATATTTATCCTTTCTGCAAAACAAAGCACTAATCAATCTTGACTAATGCTTTCTTTTACTATTGATTACCGTTTTTATTTTTTGTTTTCCGAGCCGTTATTTTTCGAATATTCGCTATATCTTTCGCAAATTTCATCGCTCGAACCAATTTCTACAATTCTTCCGTTTTCAATCCATATTGCTCTTTGGCAAAGTTTTTTAACTTGCGCCATATTGTGCGAAACTATTATGAAGGTAACGCCCTTCTTTTGAAGTTCCTCAATTTTTTCGGCGCATTTTTGCTTGAAATTTTCATCTCCAACGGACAAGATTTCATCAACGAGCAAAATGTCGGGGTCAACATCAATGGCAATAGCAAATCCAAGGCGCGACACCATTCCCGATGAAAAGTTTTTAAGCGGAACATCAATGTATTCGGCAAGTCCTGAAAATTCAACAATGCTATCGAATTTATTTTTGAGTTCCTTTTTAGTATAGCCGAGAATTGCACCGTTCAAATGAATATTTTCACGGGCAGTAGCCTCGTAATCAAATCCCGCACCTAAATTAAGAAGTGGGGCGATATTTCCTTTTGTCTTTACTGTTCCCGCAGTTGGCTTGATAATTCCTGTTATTATCTTCAAAATAGTGCTTTTTCCCGCACCGTTATGACCGATAATTGCAACGCTCTCTCCCTTCTTAATATCGAAGGTAATCTCTTCGAGCGTTTTTTTCATTCTTTTTTTGATTTTACCTTTTACAAGACGAATGAAGAACTCCTTCATATTGTCGATTTTCTCGTCTTGCATATAGTATTCCATACCGACCTTATCAAGCGATATAACAACATCGTCTCTTTCGAGCGACTCGTCTTTTGCGGGCAACAAAAATTCCTTTTGTTCGTCCATAAGACCTCTTAGATACTGAAAATGAATTTTCTTTTTGTGAGTGAGAAAATAAGTGAACCGATAACAGCAAACGATAAACCAATCGCATAAAGTGAAAGAAGACTGGTATCTACCGCTGCCTCGTGCAAAGTTCCTGTTTTTACACGGTAGATAATGTTTCTAAAATATTCTATGTAGTGCGCCATTGGGTTAAGTTTCATAACAAGTTTCATAACGATTTCTTGCCAAAGTGAGCCAAGGCTACCGATTTTATAGAATATCGGGGTAAAATACATCCACAAAGTCAAAAATACATTGTAGAAGTGCATTACATCTCTAAAAAATACATACAATGCCGACAAAATAAGGGATACTCCGTAGTTGAATAGGAAAAGTGCGGGGAGCATCGGTATTGTTAGCCAAACCATTCGGCTAAATACAGGCACTTGTATACTTACGATAAGCATAACTATTATAAGCGCAACGAATGAGAAAACGAAGTTTACAATGGCGCTTAAATTAGTTGCCAAGGGAAAAACTGAATATGCGATTTTATTCTTTGTAAGAAGTCCCCTGTTATATACAAGCGACGGCAACGATTGCGATGTTGCAGCACGCATTGTATTGAAAATTATATTTCCGCAAAGAAGATACAAAAGATATGTTTTATCGTCGTTATAGTCAAGGATTGTTCCGAAAACTATATACATTACAAACATATTGAGAAGTGGGTTTAAAATTGTCCAAATAACTCCAATTGCGGAGTTCCTATACTGTAACTTTACTCCCCTTTTTACAAGTTGAATAACGATATTTTTGTTTCGTATCAGTTCCTTTTTTTGTTTTAAAAGGAATGGGGTGAGTTTCTCTTTTAGTGCGGAAAATTTTTGTGAAAAGTATGTCTTCATAAAAATTCCATCTATTTATTTTAAAGTAGTTAACTTATATTATAGCAAATTATGACCTATTTGTCAAGTATTATCACATTCTCTGTTTTTTTACTGTTATTTGTCGAGTTTTGAAAGTGCGTTACAAACCTCGGAATACATATAAAGCGAACCGACACACAAGATTGGAATATTATCGGTTTTTGACGAAGTATATGCCGAATAAAGTGCGTCATAGACACTTGGAAATGCGGTGGCGCATATGCCCATTGACATAAATATTTTTGCATATTCGGAAGCGTCAAGGGCGCGTGGGTTATCAGGGGTTACTGTATAGACTTTACTTGCAACCGATGATATTTTATCAGCGATATAATTATAATCCTTATCAGCCATTACGCCTGTTAGAATTTTGATTTTTTGTGAGCCAAAATATTTTTTCACACTTGCAACGGCGGAACAAACGCCCTCAGGATTATGACCGCCATCGGCAATGACAAGCGGACTTTTCGAAACAATTTCAAATCTTGCATTCCATTTAGCCTCACTAAATCCGTCCTTTATTGCATTTAACGGAACGTCAACGCCATTATTTTTTAGTATATCAACCGCACTTAACACATTCGAGGCATTAAATGGTTGATACTCTCCAAGGAGCGGAAGGTAGATGTCTTTATAATCGCCGAAATCAAAGACTGTGCCGTCAAGGTCAAACTTTTTAACCATTGTTTTGGCATGGTCAACGGTATACAAAGGGGACACACATTCCTGCGCTTTTTTTAGAATTACGGAATATGCCTCTTTACTCTTTCCGCACCACAAACAAGGAACACCGTTTTTTATAATTCCCGCTTTCTCAAACGCAATTTTTTCAATAGTATTTCCCAAAATCGAAATATGGTCAAAATCAATTCCTGTAATAACGGATAAAATTGGGGTGTCGATTATGTTTGTGCTATCAAGTCTTCCACCAAGGCCACATTCAAGTATAACATAATCACAGTTGTTTTTTGCGAAATAGTCAAAGGCGATAGCGGTAATGAGTTCAAACTCGGTAGGTTTTTCTTCCATTTGGTCGGCAAAAGGTTTTACTCGCTCAGTAAGGGTGACAAGTTCATCATTTGATATCATCTCGCCATTTATCGCCATTCTCTCATTAAACACTTTTACATACGGAGATGTGAAAAGCCCTACTTTGTAACCCGCTTTTGTCAAGATTGATGAGAGCATTGAGCAAAATGAACCTTTTCCGTTTGTGCCGGCAACATGAATGAATTTGAGATTTTTTTGCGGATTGCCAAGGAAGGCGCAAAGTTTCTCTATCCTTTCAAGACCGGGATTGCAAAATGTCCAATTTATTTTATGAATATAGTCAAGCGCCTCATTATAGGTCATTTTTCTTCTCCTTGTCTATGCCTGTCGGGAATGGAATATATCCTACTGCATTTGCGAAACTTTTTCTTTTAAGCAACGAGCAAATTAGCGCAATTTCGATGGGGGCAATTACAAGATAAATCGGGACTCTCCAAAGGACTAAAAATTGATAGTATTGGAAAAGTCCTATCGGTTTCACTATCATTGAGCCGACAATATGAGCAAATGCGCCCGAAACGACGATTTGAAATGTGCCTTTTTTTCTAATCACAAACTTAGCGCAAAATCCTGACACAGCGCCAACGAGAAATGCGCCGAGAGTAACGATTAGATTTGGTGGATAAACTTGATTTGAGAAAAGATAACTGATAAAAGTCGGATCGTAGCCATGTCGTTCTGTGAGCC
>JAZNJK010000168.1:0-5804 GCA_045578005.1 Eubacteriales bacterium
GGGCAAGACACATATAGGCACTTTTCACTTACTCGGACAAGTTCAAACATTACTCCTCGCTCCTCGGAATATCAAGAATTATCGGTGTATGATGAACACTTTCAAGGTATTTACCGAAGACATCGGCAGTTGGGATTTTCAGGCTCGTTGTGTTTGCGCAAGGGTGACAGCCGACAAAATCGGGTCCCATAACCTCTCTATCTACAAGAAGTTGAACATTGTTGTCCTTATCGTTTATAAGTCCCATTATGCTAACTGACCCAGGTAGCACATCGAGAAACTTTTCAAGATATTCAGGCTCGGCAAAACTAAGACGCGCGGAGTTTATCATATGCGACACATCTTTGGTCTTAAACGGCTTATTTGCCGGCATCATAAGTAGATAAAACTGCGTGTGCTGACGGTTGCATAGCACTAAATTCTTACACATCACCGTTTCAAGCGCTACATCTATCGCCTCACAGTCGTCCATTGTCTTTGCCTCATCGTGGTCAACACGGTAATATTCTATTCCGAGCATGTCAAGATGGTCGTAAACCCTAACCTCTCTTGCCTGTCTTGACGACACATCTTTCGGTCTTCCTTTTAATACTAACATAAAACATCCTTTCTTTCCTTTTTCTTTGGGAGAAGAAAAAGGAAAACAAAAAGAAACCAAACTAACTGAAATTTATACTATACTGCATTTTTTCTTTCTTATGCCTGCGGTGACTCACCGCCTTTGGGAAAAGAAAAAGGAAAACAAAAAGAAACCAAGCTAACTAAAATTTATACTGCATTTTTTCTTTCTTCCGCCTACGGTGGCTATCCGCTTTTAGAAATGAAAAACAAAACTGAAATTGTAACTACAACACATTGAATTTTTTGTTTGCTTTCTTTTGTCTTACTTTTCTTTCCGCCAAAGAAAAGTAAGAGTAAATTTATGGATTGAACGAGGTGTTTCCTTTTTTTGGATAAAGGTCAAATTCAACCACTTCGCCATTAATTTTGTATACTTGTGGGCAAGTTGTTTCCATCCAATCGAGAGGAACAAACTCGTCCTTTTGCACCGAGGCGACCTTAAACGCCTCTTTGAGTTCTTTTTCTTGCTCCTCGTTTAAGATATTCGGTTTGCAAGACACAAAGAGCGATGATGCGCTACGGGACAAGAGGTAGAGCCACTTTGAATTAAGTTCCCAAGGAATAATGCCCATAATTCCAACACAGTCCGCATCAGCACCGAAAAATGCGTTATTTTGGCAAAGTCTGAATGCGAGTGTATTAACTCCCATTTTTTGCGTTCTTGCCCATTCAAAACCGCTTGTATCGTCACCTGTGCGGTTCAACTGATGAAATCCTGCGCAAAGGTGTCCTATCGCATTACAGCCGATGATAACCGCACCATTTGACGCATCTTTTATTGTCTTATAGAAATTTTTAACGATTTCGGCACTTGTTTTTGTGTTATCGGCAAATTTGCGCTCAACTGTGCAAAGGTCGTCTTTGAGTTCAAATCCCCACTTGCCGAAAATGTCAAATGTTGAGAAGTCATGCTTTATAAGTTCATATCCCCAACCAACCAAGCGCTCGGTTGTTTCCTTAACATAGTTAAGAACTTCGGGATTTGAGGGGTCAAGCACACGGTCGTGTGGGTAAAGATACCAACTTTCAGGGAATGAAGTCACCTTTCTTGGCTCATTGTCTCTACCGTTTATAAGGTAACGCACCCAAATACCGGGGCGCACGCCAAGAGCCTTCATTTCACTTGCAAGTGCTTTCATATCGGGGAAATGCTCGTTTCCCGTATCCCAAGGTGCATCACAGGAGTTGGGTTGCCAACCGTCGTCAATAACCATATATGGAATGTTGTCAAGACCCTCGGTCATTCTTTTCACGAATTTTGTATCACTGATAATTTCCTCGTGTGAACTTTTGCCATAGGCATAATACCAGTTATTTGAGCCGTAAACAACATGGTCGGTTGTATACGGGTTTGGTGACATCACCTTGCAAAACTCTTTAAGGGCATCAAATGCGCTCATTTTTGCGTATTCCTTGAAGTAGACAGTTGCACATTCAAGTTCCCTATCGCCAAGATGGGTAGCATATGTTCCGCTACGGACATCAAGCCAAAGAGTTACACCGGCATTATCGTATTGCCAAAAGCAAAGGGCATTTGGTTGCACACCGACACCGTAGCACTCGGTTAGTCTTTTCGAATAATCGCTATTCATATCACTTCCGTTTGAAACGGCAACATACCACGGCGAACACCTTTCGGGGCAAACTCCGCGCCATTCGAGGTCGCCATATCCTCTCTCCCACGCATCACCAAGGACCTTAACATCTCGCCTTGACGCATTATTCCATCTAAGACGGACATAGCGCACACCTATTTTGGAAGTAAGATAGACCTTTAAACTGTCTTCATTTAGCGAAAAACGCACACATGTATCGCTATTTTGAGTATTTTCGCCATAAAAGTCGTAACTAACTCTCTCTTTGCCGTTGCAAAGTGACACGCTTGTTATATCTGGCAATCTAATTTTCATCGTTTCTCCTTTTTCCCGAAAAATCGGGAGTATAAATTTTCGTTGCGGACGCTTTGTCCTGAATATATCCATCGTAGCCGAGTTCTATTGCACGCTCGGTCACGCTTTGGTATTCGAATGTTGTTACTCTCCGTTTGAGCGCCTTATCATCGCCACAGTAAAATTCGGGCGTGTATTGGCTCATTAGTGAGAGTTTTATTTTTGAAATATCGACATTTTTCGCCACATCTTCAAGGATTTTTATGCTATCAAACCTTTGTGATGGCAAAACGAGGTGGCGGACAATAACGCCTTTTTTCATAATTCCGTCACTGTCAAACTCGCATTCAGGGGCTATTTTCACCATTGATTTAAGTGAGGCAAGCGCCTTTTCGTAATAATCGCTCGCAAGCGAATATTTACCCGATATTTCGGGAGAAAAGTATTTTATATCGCAAAGAAATATATCGACATAGCCTTTTAATGTGTCGATAATTTCGCTCTTTTCATATCCGCTTGTGTTATACACGATAGGAATTTTTATCCTGTCACGATATTTATCAAGCACTCGTTTTATCTTGTCGGAATAGTGCGTTGGGGTGACAAGGTTAATATTATGCGCACCCTGTGACTGTAATTTGAGCATTATTTCGCCAAGTTCATCTTCGCTAACTTCATATCCGTTTCCACCGTGGCTAATGTCGGTATTTTGACAGTAGACGCACTTTAAGGGACAATGCGAAAAGAAAATCGCTCCACTTCCTCGCTGTCCGCTAATACACGGCTCTTCCCACATATGTAGCATATATTTGGCTATCTTAATTTTTGACCCTGCGCCACACACTCCAAGGGATTTTTCCCTATCTACTTTGCACTCACGAGGGCATAATCTACAAACACTCATTAAATCTTTCCTGCGGTGAGTTTTATAATTTTCTTAATATCGTCGGGTTGCACGCTTGCTTCGTGAGCGGTGCGATTTTTGGACTCATAACCACACTTTTCGCACTTATGAATTATAACATACCCTTTTTTTGCGCTTATTTCAACACGGATAGGTCGCATAATGCCTCCGCAACCACTTGCCCTGTCCCCAGGCAAAACATCAACATGCTTTGAGCATAGACATTTGGGGCAGTGATTTCTTGACGAGTAGCCAAGAGGTTCAACCTCAAAACCACACGCCTCGCACACAAATCCGCTATCGTTTTTTGTAAATCTTTTAGTTTCCATAGTTACCTGTTTGATTTTTGATTATTCTTTCTTAATTCCGCATTCCGAGCAATTTTTAAAAGTTAGGAGCGATTGCTTCAAATCCCAACTGCACAACCACATTCCGCACTCCGAATTCCGAATTCCGAATTCCAAATTATGCTTTCCGTAGGCGTAGCGACTCTTTTGCGTCCTCGTTTCCAAGTTCGGCGGACTTTTTCCATATTTCTATCGCTTTATTTTCGTCTTTATCCATACCTATTCCGTAGGCGAGGCAAAAACCGTATTGGAACATACCTCTTGCGTCACCAAGGTCGCAAAGTTGCTTATAAAAACTCTCCGCTTTTGCGCCATCTTTTCCAACGCTCAAACCAAACGCATATCTAAATGCCATGGCCCGTTTCATATCGGCACAGTCGCTCTTATTTGCAAGATATTCTTGAAATTTAACGACATATGGGTCGCTTTCTTCTTCAAACGGCTCACTTATTCCCTCGGAGTGAATTTTTTCGAAAAGGTTTGTGCTATTATACTCGTTTTTCTCGGCACTAAACTTAATTAAACGATACGCTTCGGCAAGATTTGGCTCGAATTCATCTTTATATTCATCTCTATAATAAAACTCGGCAAGTTTTCTTGCGTAATATTCATCGCCCTTTTCGACAAGTTTCTTTAAGTAAGGAACTGCCTTTTTATTATCCTTTTTTACATCGGGTTTGATATTTGTGCCGAAGTAACGGGCAAATCCCCAACTTGTATGGTAACAGCCCATATACAAGTCGGCAAGTTTTTCACATGCCAACATCGAACCGCCTTCAAACGATTTAAGTAGCAGTCTTTCCGCCTCGTCAAAATCCCTTTCTACTCCGTGGCCAAGTCCGTAACACTCGGATAACATAAACATTCCGTATGGTGAACCTTGCTCGACGGCTCTTTTGTAATACTCCACCGCCTTTTCTTTCTCCTCGTCACCGTTCTTCCCAAGGCGGTTTTTATAGTGGATATTTCCCATAAGGACAAGCGCGTAGGCGTTACCAAGTTCAATCGCCTTTTGGTATAATTCTACCGCTTTGTCCATATCTCTTTTGACATATACGCCGAAATCGAACATATTTCCGAGGTTTGCAAACGAGTGGACAAAATTTCGCTCCACTCCCTGTGAATAGTATTCAAATGCCTTTTTAAGATTTTGCTTTATTCCGTAAGCGCGTTCAAACATAACACCCATTAGGTTGTATGCGTAACCGTCGTTTGGAAATTCTTTAATTATCACTCTTAAAATGCGACGGGATTTTTCATATTCCTTATTTTCGTAAAGGCTGTAACTTCTATCCTTTAACTCTTTTAATCTATCTGTTTGACTGTTCATTTTTACCTCACTTTCCTACGCAAAAGCGTGAAAAAATTTGGTTAACAATTTGTTCGCTAATTCCCCTTGCGTCAATTTCTTCAAGGGATGAAAGCGCCCCTTCAAGCGCAAAGCACACAATATCGGCACTTTCGCCAACGGACAAAAGGTCTCTTGACTCGCATATTTTATCAAGTGCGACATTGACACTTGACAGTTGTCTTGCGTTTGCAATCAAGGCATCATTTGAGAGGTTTATTTCATCAAGAGCGAACATTTCGTTGAGGTTTTTGGCAAGGGTATCAAGTCCTTCTCCACTTTTTGCGCTCAAATAAACGACACGGGGGACGGTGTTTTTGATTTTTTGCTCAAATTCCTCGCTCATTTTTCTTGTGCTATCGGTTTTATTGATTATTGCGACTGCACTCATATTAGCAAGGGTGTCAAGGATTGATTTATCCTCGCTATTTTCGGGTGTGCTACTATCAAACACCGCCAAGATAAGTTCGCTTTCCATCATCTTTTCTTTTGCTCTCTCAACACCGATTTTTTCAACAGTGTCCTCAGTGTCACGAATACCTGCCGTATCGGCAAGGCGCAAAGTTACATCGCCCACGCTAACCGTTTGCTCGATTATATCACGGGTTGTTCCTGCAATATCGGTTACAATGGCAAGGTCCTCACCGACAAGGGCGAAGTCGGATCGTAGCCATGTCGTTCTGTGAGCCAAGGAG
>JAZNJK010000169.1:0-5625 GCA_045578005.1 Eubacteriales bacterium
CAAGGAGTTGGCACAATAATTTGTCTTCCTAAGACCGCTTGGCCTCCGACTTCATTATTGAAAAACAAATGGAAAGGGGGAAAATTATGTATTCAACGGAAGAGCAAAAGTATTTTCTTTCGCTTGTTAAGTGCGCATTGACAGGTGAAGAGCCGAGTAAGATGCCACAAGATGTTAGTTTTGTTAACATTTTGAGCCTTGCGAAACTTCACAATCTTATTGAACTTGTTGCGTGCGTAGTGCCGAAAATTTCCCCTAGCCCCGAAAAAGTGCTTGTCGATAAGATGACAAAACTTAAAATGACAGGCACGGCTCAACAAATCCATCAAGATATCGAAATGGACGCATTAAAGGTCGCTTTCAAAGAGGAAAAGATAGATTTTGTCGTTTTGAAGGGATATGTAATTAAGTCACTTTATCCGTCGGCTGATATGCGCAGTATGTGTGATATTGACATACTTGTCCGCCCAAATCAACTTAAAACGGCAACAAAGGTGATGATATCGAAACTCGGATACAAAAAAGAAGATATTGTCGAGAGCGAACACGATATAGGCTTTTCAAAACCGCCATTTATAAGCATCGAAATTCACCATACAATGACCGATAAGGACGGAAATGTTGAGGCATATAAATACTATAAAGATGTATGGTCACTCGCTCATAAAAAAGAGGGCGAGGAGTCCGAATATGAGTTTTCGCCCGAGGATTTTTATATTCACCACATAGAGCATTTAACAAAGCATTACCGTTATGGCGGTTGCGGAGTCCGTGCATTTTGTGATGTTTTCGTGTTCCTTGAAAAGTTCAAAGACACGCTAAATTATGAATATATCGACACAGTCCTTGGCAAAATGAAACTTGATGTGTTCGAAAAGCACATAAGAAATGTAGTTTATAAATGGTTTGCAAATGGCGAGGGAGATGAATGCTCAGCGGATATTGAGAAGTATGTTGTCCGTGGTGGCACATACGGAATGAGTTCGGATAAAGAAAAAACCGCCCTTGCAAGAAAGCACACAAAAAATGGCAAAGTAAACAAAATCGCATATTTTTGGAACAAGATTTTCTTGCCGTTCAGATTTATGAAAAACGGCTACCCAGTGCTTAAAAAAGTGCCGATTTTACTCCCGTTTTGTTGGTTACATAGAATAGTAAACCGTGCACTTTTCGGTAGGGATAGAGTGAAAAAGCAATTAACCCTTGTCACCTCAACCGACGCAATAAACGAGTATCTTAACCATATCGACGCAGTTGGTTTGTAATAAGCAAAACCGAATTTGCAAGTTTATTCGCTAATTAAAACTCAATAATAAAAAGAGAACATTTTGGGAAAACCAAAATGTTCTCTTTTTTATCCTCGTTGCTTTACTCTGACAACACCGACGGACATATCATCAAAACGCGCACCCCGTTTCTTCTCGGCAAGGGCAAGGACCGTTTCGGCAAGGGCGAGGATTGGGACTTTTTTCGTGGCGGTATTTTCGCTCTCAACCTTGACGGAGTTTATTTCCCCACGCAATGTGTGAATGGAAACAGGCTCTTTTTTATTTGCGGGGCGCAGTGTTTCTTTTGCACCCTGTGTCGCATTTTCGCTGTTTTTATCACTGCTTTCTTCGCTTTCGCTATCGGTAACTTCAATAGAGGATAGAAAATCGACAAGATACCCGCTGTCCTTTTCGTCACTTGCAATTCCGTCACTGACCATAACGACAATGTCACCCTCACGGAGTTGGAAATCAAGCCTTTCGGCATCGGGATTTTTCATAATTCCAATAGGCGCAGTCTTCGAGTGCAATCTGAAAATATTTTCCCCTCGCTTTACAAAAGAGGGCGCAGCCCCACTCTTGACAAGGCACGACGCACCTGTGATAAGGTCGATTTCGAGCAGGTCAACGCTTGATGAACATTCAATCCCTTTCGCTCGAATGAAGTTGTTGAGCATAGCGAGGCAAAGTTCCTTATCGGCACACGAAGAAAGGATTTTTTGCATAAATTCGGCACAAATAGAAGATGTGAAAAGCGCATCACGACCGCTACCCATACCGTCGCAAAGAAGCATATAATACTTGTCATCAGGGCTAAAAAACGCACACAGGGTATCACCTGCCCCCTCGCTTTCGTCAAGAGGGGCAATTTTCTTCACGCTCTCAATATCAAGTTCTCTCGTGCTTTGAACGGTGAGAAAGCAAACTCCGTCACGCTCGTCAAGACTCGGTTCAAGTAGCGAAAGACCGAGTTCCTCTTCAAGCGCATCTTTTATTTCACCGAGTGAGCATTTTGTCGCCCCTGTGTCGACATTTGTGGCAATTATACGCACACTCCGTTTGCCGAACGATGAAATATTTCCAAATTTTACACCAATGCGTTTGAGTGTTCGCTCCGCCTTGTCATTTAGTAACGGATTTGGCTCAAAATCCCCCGTGTCGCAAATTCCGTCAATCAATTTCGAGATAAGTTCGTAATCCTTCGCACTCACATCAAGCCTGTCGTGTTGCTTTTTCGATGTTTCAAGTTCCCGTTTTAGCACATTTACTTCATCAATCACAAGTGAAATGTTGGGACACCTGTGCAAAAATCGTTCATCAGCAAAGTCCGTGCTAAGCACCCTTTCACAAAATGCCATTTCACTCATTCGTGCGATGTTGTCATTTGTTGTTATCACATCGCGTTCCCAACAAATTGACCTTTTCGGGCAAGAATAACAATGCTTTTCGTAAATTTCAAGGCAAACACTCTTCCAAAATTCACGGTCAGGCTCTTTTACCTTTTTGCTAATGTCGGAAATCATTCCCGAAATATCTTCAAACGACCGTGCAATCGCATTGAGATTTGAGGAAATTCCCAAGGAACGCGCATCGAAAATAATGCCGTCGCATAACTTTTCCCGTTTTGCCATAGGGGACGGAAAAACTTCAAAATGACATAACGGATACATAACGAGCGAGGCAAGGAGAAGTTCGGGGGTTAGGTCAACGAGTGCGGTGTATCCCGATGAAAAAATTCCGTAACCGATACTCATAACAAGCGCACTTATTATCGCAAGAAAGTCCGAAAAATCCCATAAAAGCGAACTGATAAGACCGCATAGCGCAAATGCGGGGGCAAAGGCGACACCGTGACAAATTCCCAAAAGCGCACCGAGTGACGCACCGCCAACTCCCGATATGTAGCGAGAGGCGTAGAGGACTACCGCATAAGATAAAACGAGAGAAATGTCAAGAGAGAAAACCTCAAATCCACGCACCATATAGATAAATATGAAAAGAACAATTCCGTAGCCGAAAAGACGCTTGTCCTTGTTATCTTCAAACAGGGTGCAAAGGGCATAAGTGACAATCGCACTTAATACCGTGTGAAAAATAAGCACGAAAATATCGTAGGGAGCATACCCCGATAAAACAACTCGCCAAATGCTAATACCAAATGCGCAAAGTGTGGAAATTGCGACACGCACTGACACTTTTTCGCAAAAAAGCGAAGAAATAAATGACGGTGAAGGGCGTGCGCCAAGGCTAATTTTTCGCCCTCCGTTATCCCCAAGCCAAAGCGAGCCGACAAGTCTTAGGCCAATAAGGGCAAGGAGCGTTATAAGATAGGGCAGTGGCGTTGGAATAAAGATGAGTGTGCCAAGTGCCGTTCCTACTGCCGAAAACGGAAGATGCCTTTTGCACGACGCACAAAAAGCGAGCGCAAACGGATAAGTCCCGAAAAAGAACTTCACCGATGAGAAAAGAAATGCGACAAGTAGGCAAATCATCTCCATAAGTAGTTCCTTGGCATCGCTATTTAATCGTCCCCTCTTAAATCGTGAAAAAATCTTGTTCATAAATTCTCCTTATTATTAAATTTGCTCCAAATGGGGCCTTTGCGATTTAAGTATACACTAAAACAAGAGATGATTTTGTCACTCGGTGTTGTCGTTTTGGGGAAGTTTAAGGCACGAGGTGTGCGGAAATGAATTTTTTCGTGTGGAAATACTTCAATTTGTCGGTAAAAATCGAACGAAAATCTTGAAAAGGAGTTCTTTGTGTGGTAAAATTAGCATATAATTAGTGCCGTTGGCACATAAATTGACAGTAAACTGTCATGAATTGCGATAAATCGCGTGAATTGTTCGCAAGCGAACATGAATTGCACCGTTGGTGCATGAATTGTGCTTCGCAGATGAATTGGCTAACGCCATGAAGAGTGTTGCTCGGGGAGTGTGGAAACAGTTACTACCGCACGAGGTCGGATGTTGCCACCCGAGGCTCACTATAAGAGGTAGGAAAATGGAATTTGGAGATATAAGAAAAAGATGTTGTTTTACAGGACACCGCACGGTTGTAGAGAGTGAATTTCGCTCCGATGCGTTTGACGGTCTTTTGCGTGGTTTAATCACGATGAAAGGCGTTGATACTTTCATAAGCGGTGGCGCTGTCGGTTTTGATACTTTGGTTGCCGAGCGCGTTTTAAAATTAAAGGAAGAATTTCCGCACATAAAACTGTGGTTTTTCTTGCCGTGCCTCGACCAAGATTTGAAATGGAGCAAAGAAGATAAGAAGAAATACAGGGAACTTCTTAAAAAAGCGGACTATGTTGACTGTCCGCAAATACCATATAACTCAACCGTTATGAAAACGAGAAACTATAAAATGGTAGATAATGCCCTCTACTGCGCATGCTACTATAACGGTAAAAAGATTTCCGGCACAGCGCAAACAATCCGCTATGCTAAAAAACTCGGTCGCATGATGTTCAATTCCCACATTTCCGCAGGAAAAGGGCTTGAAGAAGTATAAAAAAGCAAGGCAATCGCCTTGCTTTTGTTTTATTTAATCCCAAATGATAATTTCGCCATTTGTTCCATAGTGCCAATAGTTGCCACTTTCCGTTGGCTCGCTTTCACTAAACCAATATACAGGTAGGTCGGATTTGTTCCAGTTAGAATCCCATCCGCTCGGCTCACTTGTTGCCTCGCAGTAAATTGTAAGTTTGAGGCAATGGATGAAGGCACTGCGACCTATCGAAGTCACGCTCTTTGGTATGGTAATACTTGTAAGAGAGGTGCAATCCCAGAGCGCATAGGAACCTATCGAAGTCACACTGTTAGGTATGGTAATATTTGTAAGAGAGGTGCAATCCCAGAATGCACATGAACCTATCACGGCTACGCTATCGGGGATTATTACGCTTGTAAGATTTTTGCAACCATTGAACGCCTGTTCATCTATCGAGGTTACGCTTTTTCCATTGTAGGTTGACGGAATAGATGCTGTTATTGCGCTATAATCACAGCGGTTTAGAGCGTAGGTGTCTTCTTTAAGAACGAATATAAGAGGAACATTTTTTGCATACAAGGTTTTGTTGCCGTAAGAGCCTTTTTCGATTTTTGGAATCGGTTTTGTCAATTCTTCATCCTCGAACCAACCTACAAAGGCACATCCGCTTGGCGCTATTATATTAGGAAGCGAAACGGTGTCCTCGGCTGTGTATGTGATAGGTGAAATATCTGCGCTGTCAAAGGTAAGTGTGTATTCGATGGGTGTCCATTTTGCAGTTATAGTTGTGTTCGTTGATACAATGTTGTCGTCAAACGACCATTTTTCACCGTCAACATACCAACCGTCAAAGGTGTAGCCG
>JAZNJK010000170.1:0-9943 GCA_045578005.1 Eubacteriales bacterium
TGTTGTGTTTTAATTAGTTGTTAGACACTACTTTTTCCTTTAAAATAGCATCTATTTCGGCTTCGCCAAGTTGGTTACGCTCAATCAAACTTTCGACAAGTGCATCCATCGCTACTCTATTTTTAGAGATAAGCGATTTTGCATTTTCAAGTTCCTCGTAAAGAATTTCATTAATTCTTTGACGAACGATCATATAGTTAGGAGAATTTGAATCAATATCCATTACGGCAAGTCCAAGTTTCTCATCCATACCATAATTGCATATCATTCTCATTGCGGTTGATGTAGCACTGCGAAGATCCGCACTTGCGCCTGTATCCAAACCGCACTGTTCACCATAATATACAAGTTCAGATGCTCGACCTGCAAGCGATGTGCGAATATTTGCTCTCAACTCATCACGGGTATAAGTGCCTTTACCCTCATTATCTCCGTGTTGCATATAACCGCCATGATTTCCTCTTGAAACGATAGTGAGATACGACGGCTTTTCACCACTTAACCAACAAACAAGAGCATGTCCCGCCTCATGACGCGCAGTGCGAAGCAAACTGTCATCGTTCCATTTCTTTTCTTCTCCACCGTTAAACGATTCAAATGCCTCATCGAAAATTTCATCAGTAATCTTATCTGCACCACGACGAATTGCGGTTCTCATAGCAAGTTCAAACACCAAATCAAGTTCCGCAAGGCTCATTCCTGTTGAACGAACACAAAGATTTTCTATTAGCGTATCACTTATCAAAATATTCTCATGATCCGCCAATCTCATTTTAATAAATTCTCTTCTTTCATCCTTTTTAGGAAGATCCACATAAATTTGTCTGTCAAATCTACGAAGAAGTGCCGCATCAAGTTTCTTTCCACGATAATTATCCGTTCCATAGTTTGTAGCAGCAATTAGAATTACAGGTTTTGTAGTGTCGGTTTTAAATCCGTCAAGTTCAGCAAGCAAAGCGGTAAGATATGCCGAAATATATCCCTTGTCGTCCGAATTTCTATCCTTACCGATAGCATCAATTTCATCAATAAAGATGATTGATGGCGCATATTTCCTTGCGGTCCTAAATAGGTCGTGTATTGCCTTTTCGCCTTGTCCGTAATAAGTCTTTATGAACTCATTTCCTTCGGTCGCAAAAAATGTAACACCGCTCTCTCCTGCTAATGCCTTGGCAAGAAGCGTTTTTCCCGTGCCAGGAGGTCCATAAAGCAATATTCCCTTTGGCGCAGCAACTCCGAGCCTTAAATATTTTGCGGGGTTTTTAAGATACTCTACATAATATTTAAGTTCATCTTTTGCATCTTGTGCGCCGATTACTCTATCAAATGTAACAGTTGGGCAAGAATGATTGTCAAGCATACCTTTATCATCATCTTCCATATCGGTTACAGTTGCCAAGCATAGGTCATACAACTCAATATTTGTCACCTTTCCATCATCGGATAGGGTTTGAGATGTCTTATAACTAAGCACCTTGTTTTCCTTAGCAAGTTTGAATAGTTTTTGCTCTTGATATGCAGACTCACACTTGTCGTTTATTTGCGATTTAATCGCTCCAATATTAGCAAAATCAAAAGCAACTGTGTCCTTTATTCCCTTTTTAGCAAAGGACAAGAACTCTTCTTGATTGATTTTCTTTGATTCGGTTGTAGCAATGTATGTAGGAATTCTATATTTTTCACAAATATACTCAACAAAATCAATTCCCTCTGAATCAAGGTCTTCGGCGTTCAAAACATTATTGTCATTTCTAACTCCGCAACGAATATCAACAAGCGCAAGAGTTATATCGTTTTCAAATAGTATTTCCTTTGCCTCGGCAACAGTTTTAGCAACATAGCAAACTGCACTATCAAGATAATCGTTTATCTTAATGATATTTTTGTCATCAGAAAACAGTAAAATACCCGCCTTTTGATCATTAACAAACAGTTTTTTGATCTCATCATCCGAATTGTCAAGAGAAACATTTACATTAACAATTTCTATCTCAGAAACTTCCTTTTCGCTACTATCGGACTCAACAAGACGCATAAGTTCATAAAGTTCGTCAAAGAAGAACGAATTAGACCTTCCCTTTGTCGCTCTCGCATCAGTTCTTCCACCAATTGAATACAAAACAGTAGCAGGAATGTTAGGATCATAATTAATTTTAATATTCGAACTCTTTTCAAGGTTTCTTGCATTTCTGTCAAGTTCTCTATTAATAAGTTTAAGAAGATTATGTCCTTCGAGATGGTTAAACATTACCACATTTCCCGATGCAAAGCGAGAACAAATCGCCCTTGGAAATCTTGGTTGTTGTGTTCTTGGATTTACTTCCGATTCAAGCGCTCTTAAAATTTTCTTTCTTGGAACTGCCGACAAAGATGAATACTTATCACTGTCGTAAAGATCCTGTCCAACATTTGTTGTGAAAATTATAATAGCATCCGCAAAAGAAACCTTTTTTTGCGAACATTGATCCTCAATACTTGCATCATCAAGGATTTGAAGGAACAAATTAAGAACCATTGTGCTTGCCTTTTCAATTTCATCAAAAAGAATTACACACTTTGGATGTTTGTTTACAAACCCAGTTACAAGTCCCTCGCTTGCACTTTTGAATGACGGATTTGTTCCCTTAAATGTAGATACAGCCGACTCGTTATCGGAATAAGCACTCATATCAAATCGCTTATACGGGATTCCCAACTGTTCCGCTATATTCTCGGCAAGGAATGTTTTTCCCGTGCCTGGAGGGCCTGCAAACAAAAATGTTCCTTTTGGTTTTGTTTGAATTTTCTCCGCCATTGCTGTAACTCTTGTTTGAAAATATCCAGACACAAACATATTTACAGCATGATCCTGTCCAAACACCTTTCCAAGAAGGTTCTTTTGCAACTTCTGGCAATCCTTGATAATCTTTTCTAACGAATCAGGAATTTCTACCTCTTGCTCTTCCTCGTCGTCATCATCGTCATCGTCGTCATCGTCGTCATCAAAAAATGGACTTTTTACTGAAATGTGTGGTGGTGGCATCTTTCCAAACAAATCTTCCATCTTCTTTTTCAAACGAGCAAGTCGTTGTTCAATTGTTTCGTCGCTACCGTTTTCGTCGCCATTGTCACCATCATCAACAGCATCAACACTATCTTCACCATCTTCATCATCACCAAAAAGATCTTCATCATCAAAGAGATCTTCAACTGATATTTCAGAAAGAACGAACGACTTTATTGCCTCGGTTGGGAATTTCAAGATTTCGGCAATATAATCCGACATATCAATCTCAAAATCCTCACCATTTTCCTCATCAATTTTCTCAATAAGTTTTTTGAAACTGTATTCATCTCTTTCAACAAGATATAGAGGATCAGTCATTTCCTCGGATATTTGCTTTATTATCTTATCTATATCTAAGGTGTCTATTTTTAATAGATCGCAAACACGTTCAAGTTCCGCCTTGATAAGAGGATGCTTTTCAAAAACATTTGTCTTATCATTTTTATATTCCTTCAAAAACTCCAAAGTAGCCATCAAAAAATAATTTGCCGTGTTTTCGTGAAAATTTTTGCGGGCACTCTCATTTGCCGCCAAAAGTGTCGCTTGTAAAAGTTTAGACTTTTTTGTCATAATTTCACTTCCTTTTATGTTTATTGAAAAGCAATTTATACATTGAAGTATTTAATCGCATTATTATAGCAAATATCCTTTATCACACTTGAAACAATCGATTTATCGGAAGTCATTTCTCCATTTTCAATAAGTGTTCCAAGATAGTTGCACAATATTCTACGGAAATAGTGATGTCTAGGATAAGATAGGAACGATCTACTGTCGGTAAGCATTCCAACAAACGCACCTATATGACCCGTCGCACAAAGGTCCTCAAGATGTTTTTCCATGCCCACCTTATTATCAAGGAACCACCATGCTGCGCCGTATTGAATTTTACCCTTCGCCTCTCCACTTTGGAAACAACCGATAAGTGTCATTATTTCGCTATTCATCTTTGGATTTAAGTTGAATACTATGAGTCTTGGCAAAGAAGCCTCGGAATTTAATCTATCCATAAGTCTCGAAAGCAAAGAAATGCTATTTTTGTCAGATATACTATCAAAGCCTGTATCAAGTCCAAGTTTTTCAAGCATCACAGCATTGTTATTACGCATTGCTCCTATATGAAGTTCGGTTGTGACATTGTGCTTTGCGTAAAGTTTCATAAGGAAATATGTAAGATAACCTTTAAACACTTCGCTATCCCTCTCGGTAGGTTTCTTTCCTTTTATCACATTCTTTAACACCTTGTCTGCATCCTTCTTATCGGAAATCGCATATACGCTTTCAAGTGCAATATCACTCGCCCTTGCGCCAACCTTTAAAAACGCTTCAAGACGCGCTTCAAGTGCCTTTTCAAGATCATCTATACTTTTTATAGAATGCGTAAGATCCTCGAGTTTTTTCAAAAATTCAAGATATGCCTTCGCCTCAATATTCATTATCTTATCAGCACGGAATGCAGGAATTACCGAAAACTTGTATCCCTTTTCTTTTATCTTTTCAAAAGTAGAAAGATCATCAAATACCTCATTTGTTGTAAACACATGAGATACATTTGAGTTTTCAATTAAACTTTGAGGAGTAACTTCATTACTACTTATATACTCGTTACACTCTTCCCATATCTTTTCGGCATTGTTTTCATTTATTTCATGCTCACAACCGAAATATTCCTTTAACTCAACCTGTGACCAATGATATAAAGGGTTTCCAAATGCCGTGCCAAGTGTCTTACAATATGCAAGGAATTTTTCCTTATTGCTTTTATCACCTGTAATATATGCTTCATCTACTCCGAAATTACGCATAAGTCTCCACTTATAGTGGTCACCTGATAGCCAAATCTCGAAAATATCCTTAAACGGTTTGTTTTCAAGGATTTGCTTTTCGGACAAATGGCAATGATAGTCAAATATAGGCATATCCTTCGCATATGAAGAATACAGTTCCTTTGCTGTTTTGTTATTCAATAAAAAATCATTCTTTATGTAACTCATTTTAACTCCTTATAATGTTACTCCATCTTTAAATATAGATATTTCACTAAAACCGTTTATTTCGTTCTTTGTTTTTTCTCCTGATGCAACAGATAATACATATGAAATTAATTTGTTTGCCATATCATCAATATTTGCACCGCCAAGGATTGGTGAAGCATCGAAATCTATCCAATTTTTCTTTTTAATTGCCAAAGCATTATTTGTTGAAATCTTTACTGTCGGCACAGGAGCGCCAAGCGGTGTTCCTCTTCCTGTTGTAAAGAGTATCATATGGACTCCTGATGCCATAAGATTGGTAACTGCCACAATGTCATTTCCAGGACCGTTCAAAAGCGAAAGACCGCTCTTCTTTACGCTTTCACCATAATCAAGCACATCAACAACGGGAGACAATCCACCCTTTTGCACACAACCGAGCGATTTTTCTTCTAATGTTGTAATTCCACCCTCTTTATTACCAGGAGACGGATTTTCATATATAACTTGATTATGACGAACGAAATATTCCTTAAAATTATTTATCAACTTGACTGTTTTTGAAAATACTTCGTTCGACTCACATCTTTCCATCAAAAGGTGTTCTGCGCCAAACATTTCAGGAACTTCGGTAAGCACACAACTTCCACCGTATGAAACCATACTATCGCATAGCCGTCCAACAAGCGGATTAGCACTTATTCCGCTATACCCATCACTTCCACCGCATTTTAACCCTATTTTCAACCGAGAAATATTTATTTCTTTTCTTTCAAAGGTGTTTGCATATTCCTTAAGTTCGTTGATTAATTTTATTCCCTCGGAAATTTCATCCTCTACATCTTGACAATTTAAAAATTTGACTCTATTTGGATTATACTCGCCAAGGACCTTTTTCATTTCGCTTATATTGTTGTTTTCGCATCCTAATCCAAGGACAAGCACACCACCGGCATTTGGATGATTTATCATTCCGCAAAGAATTTTTTGTGTAATTTTATGATCGTCTCCAAGTTGCGAGCAACCATATGGATGTGGAAAATACATTGCCCCTGTTTTCTCCGCTAATTTTTGCGCAGTTTTATTAACACAACCAACTGTATTGACAATCCAAATTTCATTTCTTATGCCAACTTCTCCGTTTTCTCTCTCGTATCCGTAAAAAGTCAAGTTTGGAGTTGCCTTTTTAATGCCGTAATCCTTATAGTTATATGTATATTCAAGATTTCCCGAAAGATTGGTTTTAAGGTTATGCGTATGAACATGTTCAAATGGTTTTATGTCACAAATCGCATGTCCAATAGGTGAGCCATACTTTATAACATTTTCACCCTTTTTTATATCTTTAAGAGCATATTTATGACCGTTTTCGCGGACCTCAACATTATCGTTTGGATGAATTTGCATATGTTTCAACCTCTTTTGTAAAGCGCGATAAATCCTGTCCCCACAAACTGTCATCGGACAAAATTTCATTCACTGTTCCTTCTTGTAGTTTTTTCACAGCATAAGCATCGTCATTTGGCGTTCCGTTCTTATAAAAATCAATCAATTTACCAAACGCAACCATAAGATCAGAAGGCACTTTACCATACTTTCTTTCATAATCAAGAATAGACGGAAGCACTCGAACCTTAAACTTACTAACGGAATTGAGCGATATTGATGCGCATCTATGCTGAATATATGGATTAGCAAATCTTTCAACCACCGATTTTGCATATGCTCGTGTCTCTTTTTCATCTATATCAAGCGAAAGCACGATTTGTTCAAGACATCTTTCAAGATGAGATGAAATAGTTTTATTTTTTAAGCACTCGGAAACCGTTTCCACACCCTCTAAAAGTGCATACGGTATCATCGATGTATGTGCGCCATTCAAAATACGCACCTTAATAGTGCGATATGGTGAAACTGACGGAACATATTTAACATTTAACCCGAGTTTGTCAAGCGGAAGCCTTTTGTCCGCCTCTCCTTCTATTACAAACAAATGAAAATATTCGCTTGTGTTTACACTATTGTCAATATATGTAAGTGAAATTTCCTCAGTCGGTTTGCCTGACACAATACGGTCTACAAGAGTATTTCTAAACGAACATTTGTCATTTATAAACTCTTCAAAATCCGCACCAAGTTTCCAATCAGTCGCATGCTTCAAAACAACTTCTTTCAGTTTATCGGCATTATTCTCAATAAGTTCGCACGGAACAATTAACATTCCATCAAGACCTTTTATAAATCTGCGATACAAAAGTGCACATAATTTTGCGGGGAAAGTATCAGGACATTTATTCTCGTCAAAATCACACTTTTCGTAAATAATTCCTGCCTCGGTCGTGTTAGACACGATAACATTAGTTTCTTCTCTTTCAGCAAGGGAAAGAAACTCACTATATTGTTCCGACGCAGAAATTGAACCCGCAATACAATCGACAAGCGTTATATCCTCATGTTCAGCATCTCTTGCTATGTGAGTATAGTTATAATTTTGACTTTCGAGAGGATCTTTTCCTGTTGTCTTGCTACGAACGACAACGACATTTCCGTCGTAAATCCCCGTATCATTCGCCTTTTGTAGCATCCAATCAAAAAAACCTCTCAAAAACACACCACCGCCAAATTGAATCACTCTTATCGGTCTTTGCGTTTTATTTAATGTAATATTTTCCATAAATCAAAAATCTCTCTTGATGATATAATTATATATTATATTATAACACTTATAAAATTTCAATTCAATAGAAATATCCAAATAAAACTGTAATATATTCGTTTGTTTTCGAAAAACCGACAAAAACAAAAGCCACCCTTTTAGAGTAGCCTTTTGGTCCTAATCTTCAAATTTCGTTTTAAGAGGATATACCTGTAAATATTGAGCATCAATATCCGCATTAGAAAACGACACTTTATTTAGTCGCATATTCTCATTTGTAGTATAATAATATATTCCCTTACTCGCATTCACAACCGATGTATAAACCGTATAATGCGCTTTTCCTTGCCGTGTCATAACGCATCCTTTTATTGGCGCAACGGAGTATAAAAGTCGAAATATTGTAGAAACGCTTTCTCCTTCGCCAAATTCGGCGATAGCGTATCTTTTTAGTATTGATGCCTTAACAAAGCGCGAAACGGACGAAAAATCGCCTTCAAGCCCGTATAAACCCAATCCTAACGAACCTGACTCCTGCCTTTCATCATATGGTGTCAAATGAGCATATTTTTCTAAATTTCTCAAATGCGACGGAAATGTCGGCTCATTCGTCAAAACACCGACAGGATTATCGTATATTTTAACACCTTCAAATGTGCTTTCAATTACTATACTTTCATCTTTGTCAGAAATTAGCCAATGTAATGGTGTCGACGGAGTTTTTTCATCAAAAGAAGTGTCCAATATTCTTAAATTAGTAAGTCCTTCTTTCGTTTCCTTAACATTTCCAAAATTTGATAGAATATATGGAATTATCTCATAAGATGTTAGATTGAGTTTTTCTTTTTCAGCATTAGATTGATATACTGTGCTTTTAGGAAGATTTAAAGCACAAGCGCAAAGTCCCTTTTCATTTGTTCCATCGGCATATAGCGGATACAAATTCTTCACTCTTCCCATTCCTATTATCGCATAATGACTCACTTGCGCCTTCTCATACTTGAAATCAAATTTGTAATTTCTCGGTGTTACTACTACTTGCTCATCAAAATGCCCCTCAACATCCATATTTCTTCCAAAATAAAAATCACCTGTATTGTAAGTTATACTCGTGCACATACACATCTCCTTTTTTAATAGTATATGCAAAATCGCAATCTCAACTCAAAATTTTTCAATGAGTTATCATGAATACAGATATCAACAAAAAAAGAACCTTTTCTAAACAAAGGTTCTTTTTGTTGATATTGAGCATAAAAGGTCGAAAAGTGGGATAATAACGACCGAAGAATATTATAAACTGCTCTACAAATTAGAATTTGTAGAATTTAAATTATTTTCCCTTTTTCTTTGCAATGTATGAAGCGATAGAACAAGTAATTATTACAATAACGAATGGGATAGCAAAAATAAGCCCTACATCCCAAGGTGCACTATTGCCAGGTGCATAGCGAAGAACTGTGCAGTTATAAGTTACCACAACACACATAATGTTAGTAAATAATACTGCAAGCGATGCAAATATCATTGACAATTTTTTCATAGAAACCTCCTACTTATGTTTCATTGTTTTGATAAGTATTATAGTTCCAAAAACCACGAACAACACTGATACCAGCATTGCTATAAAGGTTCCATCAATGATTATCATAGATGACTGTGATATTTTGTCGGCAGTTTCGGAACTAAATACCGAAATAGCGCCAAACACAATTAGCGAAACACATCCTAATAGCGAAATTACAAGACCTAATATACCAAGGAATTTCTTGTTTCCATTAAACTTCTCAGTAGGTTGTATTCTTGTTGGTTCTTCAATATCTTCTTTAACGATATAATCTATACTAACACCGAAAAGTTCGCTGTATTTTTGTAACATTTCGGCATCGGGAGATGTCGTTCCATTTTCCCATTTTGAAATCACTTGTCTTGAACAATTCAATTTTTCTGCGAGAGATTCTTGGGACAATCCTTGTTTACGGCGCAAGTTATAAAGTTTTTCATATAGTGTCATAAGTTCCTCCTTACACCCTAAGTATAACAACATTTATCTTTATTGTCTATACACAACCATAAGCAATTTCGCAACGAGTGTTAACATTTATAGTTTTCAATAAATTCTTCTTTATCGTTAAGTTAATTATATCACACTTTCACGAGCAAATCAAGGCGTGTAGTTGTATATCATCAATTTGCATGAAAATACACGCTACTGCGTGATGAGACACAAGGTCGGCAAGTCTACCTTGATGATATACAGCTCACTTT
>JAZNJK010000171.1:0-8470 GCA_045578005.1 Eubacteriales bacterium
CTTGGCCTCCGACTTCGTGAGGGTAGTCACCCTTAAACGGTTCGCTTTCAAGCGATGATGCAATATCGAAAACGGGGCAATCAAGTCGCTTTGCAAGTAGTTTTAAACCGAGATTTGCGCATCTCCATTCCCATCTTTCACGCTCACTGTATTCAAATGGCGGAATTGTGGCAATAATTACCTTAACTCCAACATCTTGTAGTTTCGTTACCGAAATTTCCGCCCAACGAACAATTTCACCTGCGCTTGAACCCTGACCTTTTCCAAATTCGCCCGAGCGAATGTCGTTTACGCCATATGTAATAATGACCGTGTCGTATTGTTTCGCCTTGTATAACCAACTTCCGTCAGTTGCACAGTCACTACCGCGCCCATAACCAAGTCCGAGGTTCCAAACGGCAAATTCACCCTTTACCGCCTCGGCAATTCGTGCTACCCACATTTCATAGCCGTCTTTTTTAGTGCCACAACCTGCGGTTATTGAGTCACCGAGGAAAGCGACACGCTTTTTATAGTCACGCTTGATGGCAAACATACAAGGTTGAGTCCTATTCCATTCGTGCGCCCACTTTTCACCATCCCAAGTGTATGATGAAAAAATATCTTCGGGCATTGACGGAATATTTTCGCCCT
Organism: Eubacteriales bacterium; assembly: GCA_045578005.1. Lineage (GTDB taxonomy): Bacteria > Bacillota > Clostridia > Oscillospirales > CAG-272 > RGIG2000. Next base: position 634 of record JAZNJK010000171.1, read on the forward strand.
CTATTTCCCATTCCCAAACGATGTAGCCGTCGTTTATCTCGAATTCAATCGCATCGCTCCAAAATTCCTCGTTTGGCAAAACATCTTTCGACTGTTGAGTGCCAAAGGTCACCACGGTCCCATTTGAAACGGTATCGTTTACATCGAGCGAGGGGGAAACACCAACTGTCGCCTTGTGGATTTTCCAATTTCCGCCCGAAGTGTTTGCGTGTGAAACTTCGCCTTGTGCATAGGTGGAGTTTACCGAGTTTAGAAAATAAAATTTCCACTCAAAATTTCCGTAAAGCGTCGGCTTAACATAAACTCTTTGTCGCAAAACGCCGTTTGTCTTTTCTATGAGATAACTCTTACCAAGTGCAAGAGAGGTATTTGAAACATATTCCTTAAACATATTTTTCTCCAATCGACCATAAAAGATAAAATCCGTTTACTTACCTCTATTTTATCACAAAAAAATCTAAAAGTATAGAGTTTTCTAAAAAAAGAAAAACGGAATTTTTTACCGCACTTCCACCGCACTAAAATATTCGTAAAAATCAAGCGAAATTTCAATGAAAATCAAACCAAATTTAATCAAAAATCCGAGCAAAAATTCAATCAAAACTACAATCAGAATTCAAGCAAAAATCCGAGCAAATTTCGAGCAAAATTCCCCTCAAAAACACTTTAAAACAAACATATTATCATATGAACATATGTTTGAAAAACAACCCCAAACAATAATGACTTGACAAAACTCCTCGCGTATGCTATAATATACACAACTATGCCAAAACCCCAAGTTTTTAAGCCTCAAATGGCGAGAAAATGGCGGAAGAAAACAAAATAAATGGAATACGAAAAGGATTTTTTATGATAACAACAGTTAGAAAGTTAACCGCAAGTGACGATCTTAGCGCTGTTTCAAATCTTATTTACGAAACTGACAACTATGTTTTTCCATATTTTTTCAACGAGAGCAAGGCGCTTGCCAAGGCGATTTTGCCAAAGATGATGGAAAACGACACAATATACAATATAAGTAACATCTATGTTGCTCTTTATGATGAGCAAATTATCGGTGTTATGGTGCTTAATGAAGCGCCAATGACAATAAACCTCTGCGCTTATCTTGACGCATACGAGCAAGCAGGCGTTATGATTGATGAGGGATTTGAGAAAGTTTATAAAGAATATTTTCTTCCAATGGAAGAAGCGCCGTCGGGATATTACATTCCCAACATTTGCATTGACCCAATGTTTAGAGGTCAAGGAATTGGCGGTGCGCTACTTGAAACTGCGCTTGGCGATGTTGACACATCAAAAGATGTATATCTTGACTGCCTAAGCGATAACGAAGTGGCACTTAATGTTTATGAATCTCACGGGTTTGAAAAACTCGTAGAATATAGCGGTTGGACAGGTCTTAAATATTTCAAAATGATAAGACGCGCAAACCGTGACATAATTTAACTTAGCAAAGAACAGGAGTTTATTAATGGAAAGAGAAAAACTCGGTAGCCGTCTTGGTTTTATCCTAATCAGCGCGGGCTGTGCTATCGGTATTGGAAATGTTTGGAAGTTCCCAACTGTATGCGCTCAAAATGGTGGTGGAATATTCGTTTTATTCTACTTCTTATTCCTTGCAATAATGGGAATTCCGATTATGACAATGGAGTTTTCCGTTGGTAGAGCATCACAGGCGAGTCCTGTAAAGATGTATCACAAACTTAAACCAGATGACAAAAAGTGGCGTGCCCACGGATATGCTTCACTTGTTGGAAACATAATTCTTATGATGTTCTACACATCGGTTACAGGCTGGATGCTTCAATACTTTTTCTATATGCTCACAGGCAAGTTTGACTCAATGACAAGCACGGGCGAGGTAAATGCGGTATATGACTCGATGATGACAAATCCGGGTATGCTCATTCTCTTCGTTGCAATCGTTTGCGTTATCGGTTTTGTTGTTTGTTCATTCAATATGCAAAAGGGACTTGAAAAGGTAACGAAGGTGATGATGGTAGCGCTTCTTGGTCTTATCGTTCTCCTTGCAATTCACAGTTTCACACTTGAAAAGGCGGGCGAGGGACTTAAATTCTACCTTCTTCCAAATATCGAAAATGTTAAAAAAGTCGGTCTTATCAATGTAATCGTTTCGGCGATGAACCAATCATTTTTCACCCTTAGCCTCGGTATCGGTTCAATGGCTATCTTCGGTAGTTTCATCGGCAAGGATAGGGCGCTTATGGGAGAGAGTGTAAGCATTGCATGTCTTGATACGTTCGTTGCAATCAGTTCGGGACTTATCATTTTCCCTGCATTCTTTACTTATATGGGCGACGGTATCACATCAACTGAGCAAATCTTGGAGCAAACCGCAGGACCGGGTCTTATTTTCAAAACCCTTCCTAATGTATTTATAAATATGCCCGCAGGACGCGTTTGGGGAACACTTTTCTTCCTCTTTATGTCATTTGCGGCATTCTCAACAATCCTTGCGGTATTCCAAAACATTATGTCTTGCGTTCAAGAACTCACATCTTGGTCAAAGATAAAGACTTGCATAATTTGTGGAGTAGGTATGTTTGTCCTCTCAATTCCTTGCGTGCTTGGTCTTAATGTTTGGTCGGGATTTAGCATTGCAGGTATGGATATTTTGAGCATTGAGGACTTTATTGTAAGTAACATCTTGCTTCCGCTCGGCTCACTTGTATTCGTTATCTTCTGCACCAACAAATTCGGTTGGGGATTTGATAAGTTCGTTGAAGAGGCGAACACAGGAAAGGGAATTAAGGTTCAGTCGTGGATGAAGAACTATATGCGCTTTGTCCTTCCCGTAATCGTTGGCGTTCTTCTTGTATACGGAATTATCGCGCCATTCCTTAAATAACTTTAAAACTCGTTAAAATATCAAAAAAACGACACATATCGGCACATTTTACCGTGTTTGCGTCGAATTTACACTAAAAAGAAAGAGAGGATTTACCAAGTGAAAAAACTGTGCATAATTATATTGTGTATAGCCCTTGCTTTGTCACTTATGTCGTGCAATTTCCCGTTTTCCTTCGGTGGCACTTCACATTCAAGCGGTAGTGAGTCCTCTCAAAGCGAAAGCGCAACTTCGGGTGAGGCGCAAGGCGAGAGCGAAAGTGTCCACACGCACGAATTTACTCACCAAAAAGTTTTCCCCGTTTGCGAAAGTGACGGCTACACGAAACACACTTGCGAGTGCGGATACGAATATATCGACTCATTTGTTACGGCAAGCGGTAAACACGAATTTAACCGTGGAGTGTGCATAGTTTGCGGTGAAATCGACTATCCCGACCTTATCAACATCATAAGCACCGAAACAATTAAAGCAAACGTTTCCGTTAGAACCGAGTATGTAAACAAGGGGTTTGGATTTTCTTCCCAAGTTGTCGGCGTGTCAAGGGGAAGCGGTGTTATAATTAAAGGTGTCGAAACATCGACAGGAATAGAATACTATGCCCTTTCAAATAACCATGTTGTCTATAATGAAGAAATGGAGAAAAAGACTTCGTATACAAATTTCTACATCGTGGACTATCAAGGAAACGAATACACTGCGGAATGTGTCGCTAATCTTAGCCAATATGACCTCTCAATTCTTAAATTTAAGAGCAAAGACGCGTATACCGTGCTTGAACTTGAAGCGGTAAACAGTGAAAAGGGCGACCTTGTCGTTTCTCTCGGTCAACCCGAAGGACAGTCGAATGCAATTACACTTGGTAATGTGGTGGCATATGGCAAAGTAACGCTTAGCGATACGAAAGTTAGCGAGTCGAATGTTAAGTTTGAAGTCTTGAATCACGACGCATATATCAACAACGGTTCAAGCGGTGGCGCACTTCTTGATGCGAAACTCCGAGTAATAGGAATAAACTATGCAGGAGCAATAAGCGATACGGGTGAAAACCTCGCATCATACGCAATCCCCGTTGAAAAAGTTTACGAATTTTTTGAAAAAGTAGGCTTTGACTACCAAATAAACGATAATCAAAACCCTGATACAAATACCGAGCAAAACGGTGAAACACAAACACAGGGCGAAGGATAAGTATTCAAATAGGAGAAAACAATGATAGAAAACATCTTACTTCACGAAATAAAGGACAATGTAGCGTGGATAATCGAACTTTGCTTTGGCGAAAAGAAACTCTACACCCTTCACTATGACGCGGAGCGTAGCGCAAGCGTGCTACACACTTCGGAAAATGCCGTTGCGTTTGCATCTATTGATGACCTTATCGCTCTTTGCCACGAAAAACATCTAAATCTCATAGATGGTGAGAGGATTTCTCGCAGTTTTAATTTTGATATCGAACTTGAAACAACAATCCCGTGCAAGGCGGTGCTTGAAAATTGGAATCTTCTAACCCTTATTTCCGAGGCACAAGATGAGGATTTTGAGGGCGCAAAGAAGGAATATGAGTCACTTCTTAACTACATCTTTGACCACGCATCGTCCGATGTTGCAAAACTTGACCTTGACGAAAGAAAATATGCAAAACTTCTTCGTGTTTTCGAGGGCAAGGACGAAATCCTCTCAAAGATTGAAATCCTTTAATCTAATAATAAAGAAAACAATAAAATCGGTGCAAACCTATGGGGCGAGCGCCGATTTGTTTTTTTATAAAAAAGCGAGGAAATGTGCGTGATTTTTTCGCTTTTTGTCTTTACATTTGAAAGTAAAAATGTTATACTTATTTTAGATGATAATATGTGCGTTAAGATTGGATTTTCATTCTTGATGTGCGAAAGGAAAAGGGCGAAAAATGAACTACATTCCATATGTAAATGTCAAAAACGGAACGAGAAGTAATATGCGTTTTTCGAGGGGAAACACCTTGCCCCTTACTCAGTTGCCATTCGGTATGGTGTCTTTTTGTCCGCAAACCGACGGAAAAGAGAGTTGGTTTTATAACCCCGACCTTCCCGCCATTGAGGGAATAAGGCTCACCCACCAACCAAGCCCGTGGATAGGTGACTACGCAACCGTGCTTTTCACCCCTCAAACCGATGTAATTTGCGACACTCCAAGCCGTGCGTGGAGCGGTTATCGAACAGAAGATAGCATAAATCAACCTCACTTTTTAAAGTATAAATTTCTTCGCTCATCGTGCGATTTTTCCCTAACACCGAGTGAGCGTGGTTGTATTATAAATCTCGACTACGAAAGTGCGACAACACCGTTTTTTTCGTGCCTTGGTTTGATTGGAGATTATTCTTACCGCTACGACAAGGAAAACGATACCTTGTTTATTGCTACAAACGGACACTCACAGGACGATGCCAAGGATTTTATGGCGCATATCGTTCTGAAATTCGCTAAAAATACAGTCGATTTTGAAAACATAATTTTTAGAAATAACTGCGCACATATCCCACTAAAAGCGAACAAAACCGAGGTGCGCCTCGCTCTTTCCTATATAAGCGAGGAAATGGCACTTAACACCCTTGAAAGGGAAATCGGTCAAAAGTCCTTCGAGGAGTTAAAAACCGAGGGTGAGCGCATATGGGAAAAATACCTCTCAAAAATCGAAATTGAGGCGGACGAAAAAACAATGCGCACATTCTATTCGTGTATGTTCCGTGCGTTTTTGTTCCCACATAAAGCACACGAAATTGACAAAAACGGAAACGATGTTCACTATTCCCCCTATGATGGCAAAGTGCATAGCGGTCCAAGATATACCGATAGCGGTTTTTGGGACACATACCGCACCCTGTATCCGCTTTACACCCTTATCGCCCGTGATGAATTTGCCGAAATGCTCCGCGGATTTGTCAGCGATTATAAGGAGGGAGGCTACCTTCCAAGATGGCTTTCGATAGGTGAGGTCGGTTGTATGCCCTCAACCCTTATCGACGGAGTTATTGCCGAGGCATGCACGCAAAATATCGTGCCGAAAGAAGTGCTTGAAGTCGCACTTGAAGGTATGATACACCACGCAAATATCCCGTCAAAATCGAAAAAATACGGTCGTGAAGGCATCGAACATTATATCAAATATGGATACGTTCCCTCGGATATGTGTCGAGAAAGCGTCAATTTGACTCTTGATTTCGCCTACGGAGATTGGTGTATTGCCGTCGTCGCTAAATCGCTTGGCAAAACCGACATCTATGAGGAATACATAAAGCGTTCAAAATCATATAAAAACCTTTTCGACCCCGAAACAAAATTCATTCGTGCAAGGAAATCAAACGGTGAGTTTGAGGAAAACTTCGACCCGATAAAATGGGGCGGAGCATATACCGAGGCATGTGCGTGGCAGTCAACACTTGCAGTTCAACACGATATAGACGGACTTTGTGACCTTTTCGGTGGCAAAGACGGACTTGAAAAATATCTTGATGACCTGTTTAGTGCGCCACCGACCTACCGTGTCAACTCCTACGGCTCGGAAATTCACGAAATGACCGAAATGGCAGTTTGCGACCTCGGTCAATGCGCAATTTCAAATCAACCCTCGTTCCATATCCCATATATTTATGCATACCTTGGCAAAACGGAAAAGTGCCAAAAATGGATTGATAAAATATGTGGTGAGTATTTTACCTATACCGAAAATGCCTACCCAGGTGACGAGGATAACGGCTCAATGAGTGCGTGGTTTATCCTTTCGTGTCTTGGTATGTTCCGTTTAACCCCAGGTAAAGATGAATGGATAAGGATTACTCCAAGAGTTAAAATAAAAAATATAAAACAAATATAAACGAGGTAAGGAGATTAAAAAATGTCAAGTTACAAAACAAGAAAAACGCTCGGCGACACAGAATGGTTCGAGCATGACCGCTTTGGTATGTTTATTCACTGGGGACTTTACGCAATGCCCGCAAGAAATGAGTGGATAAAGCATATCGAGTGCATCACCGATGAGAAATACGATAAGTATTTCAAGTATTTCAACCCCGATATGTTCAACCCGAAGGAATGGGCAAGACAGGCAAAAGAGGCGGGAATGAAATACGCAGTTCTCACAACTAAACACCACGAGGGCTTTTGTATGTTCGACACAAAATGGACCGACTACAAATGCACAAACACCTTAGCAGGCAGGGACCTCGTTCGTGAGTATGTTGACGCATTTCGTGCCGAGGGAATTAGAATAGGTTTCTATTACTCCCTTATCGACTGGCACCATCCCGACTTCACAATTGACGCAATCCACCCTCGTCGTTACGATAAGGACGCAGAGGAACAAAACAAAGGCAGAGATATGAAAAAGTATGCCGAGTATATGCGCAATCAAGTGACTGAACTTCTTACAAACTACGGAAAAATTGATGTTTTGTGGTTTGACTTCTCATATCCAAATGCAGACCCCAACTTCCCCGCATGGATGAAGGGTAAGGGCAAGGACGATTGGGAATCCGAAAAACTTGTTGCTCTCGCAAGAGAACTTCAACCCGGAATTATCATTGATAACCGTTGCGACATTGAGGGCGATATTTGGACTCCCGAGCAATACCAACCTATGAGATGGGTAACTCATAAGGACACGGGCGAACTTGTAACTTGGGAAGCGTGTCAAACATTCTCGGGCTCTTGGGGCTATCACCGTGATGAGTCTACTTGGAAGTCACCAAAAATGCTCATTGATATGCTTGTTAACACCGTTTGCATCGGTGGAAACCTTCTTATGAATGTAGGACCTACCCACCGTGGCTATCTTGATAAACGCGCGGAAAATGCGCTTAAAGTGTATGGCGATTGGATGAAGTATAATTCCCGTTCAATCTACGGTTGCACAATGGCAGAGCCTGAATTTGTCGCTCCCCGTGGCACTCGCTTGACACAAAGTGAGGACGGTAAGCGCCTCTA
>JAZNJK010000172.1:0-2938 GCA_045578005.1 Eubacteriales bacterium
TGTCTTCCTAAGACCGCTTGGCCTCCGACTTGATTATGACAATCCGTGCGCGTGCTATTGAGGCGCAGTTTATCGAAACATTTGTCCTTCTTATTTTAAATCATCAATGCCTTGTCGCTACAAAGGCATCAAGAATTGTTCGCTCGGCACAGGGCAGACCGGTTAGTGAGTTTGGTTCAAGACGCGCTCACGGTGCGGACGGTGCAATTTATGGAGCAAGGGCATCATATATCGGTGGAGTAAGTTCAAGTGCGTGTGCAATAGCCGATAAAATGTTCGGTGTGCCGGCAAGCGGAACAATGGCGCACTCTTGGGTGCAAATGTTCGATAGCGAATATGAGGCATTTGAAAACTACCTAAAACTCTATCCCGTATCACCGACACTTCTTGTCGATACCTATGATGTCATAAAAAGCGGAGTGCCAAACGCGGTAAAGGCATTTAAAACCGTTCTTACAGAGGAACAACAAAAAAATTGTGCAATCCGTATAGATTCGGGCGATATTACCTATCTTTCAAAAAAGGTTAGAAAAATGCTCGATAATGCAGGACTTGATAAGTGCCGAATTGTCGTTTCAAACTCACTTGACGAATACATCATAAGGGATATTCTTCTTCAAGGCGCAAAAGTTGATGCGTTTGGAGTCGGTGAAAGGCTCGTCACTGCAAAGAGTGAGCCCGTGTTCGGTTGCGTGTATAAACTTGTCGCTATCGAGCGCGATGGCGAGATAATTCCTAAAATTAAAATCAGCGAAAACCCCGCAAAAATCACAAATCCCGATTTCAAAAAACTTTGGCGATTCTATTCCAAAGAAACGGGCAAGGCGGAGGCGGACCTTATCACACTTCATAGCGAATTCGTTAGCGAGAGTGAGTCATATGAACTCTTTGACCCTGAACACATTTGGAAACGCAAGGTTATGGAAAATTTCACCGTGCGTGAACTGAAAATTCCGATTTTCAAAGACGGAAAATGCGTTTATACCTCACCCAGTGTCGCTAAAATCCGTGAAAAGTGCCAAAATGAACTCTCTTCTATGTGGGACGAGGTGCTTCGTTTTGAAAATCCGCATAACTATTATGTTGACCTTAGCCAAGCACTTTGGGACGAAAAACATTCTATGCTAAAACAAAAGAGAAAATAAGAGGATTTTATGATAAATTATTCAAGACAACTCATTTCCGCACACGAAAGCGGAGATGCAAATGCGACCTACAAACTCGGATTTTGCTATTACTACGGTATTGGTGTTGAGCGTGACCTTGATATGTCAATAGAGTATTACAAAATGGCAAGTGAAAAGGGTAACGAGGACGCAATGATAGAACTTGCAAACTGTTATCTTCGTGGTATCGGTGTTTGCAAACAACCTGCAAAGGGGCTTGAACTTCTTGAAAAGTGCGCCGAAAATGGCAATGCCTATGCGTGTTATCTTCTTGGAGATTTTTGGTTCTACGGTCACGATTTCGACGGTTTTTGGTCGTGCGAAACGGCAAATAAAAAGGCTAAAAAGTATTATAAAAAATCCGCAATGCTCGGATACACCGAGGCTGAATATATGTGCGGACAGGAACTTTACGAAAAGAGTAGTGGCTCTGACGAAAAGCACGAACTTGCAAAAGAGTTGCTTTTAAGTGCATCGATGAAAGACCATAAGGACGCACAGTATGAGTTGGGAAAACTTTACCGCTATGAAAAAGGTAGCGAGAAAAAGGCACTTTATTGGCTTGAAAAGAGCGCAAACCGAGGTGTGCGTGGTGCGGTGCATATGATTGCCGATATGTTCAGGGACGGAGTCGGTGTAGAGCAGGACTACGCAAAGGCTATCGAGTATTATTCCTATGCTACAAGCGACTTTGAGCAAGTGGAAATTGATGAGTGTTATATCAAACTTAAAGCGCAAGGAAAAAGCCCGTCGGGAAAGACATTTATGCCGACCGATTTTGAAACTCCGCTTGATATAGAGGGAATGAGTGCGCGTGAAATTTTCGAGGACGGTCTTTGGCACGAAAAGTTGGGAAATTTGGAACTTTCTCGTGCGTTAATTAGTAAAGCAAGGACTCTCGGATATGAGGGCGCATACAATAAGGCGGGCGATATTCAACAAAAAGGAACGCAAATGCTTTATGTTATGACAAATAATTTCCTTAAAAAGTTCGCTATTGATTACTATATGGGAAGCGCAAAAAAGGGCGATGCGTATGCGCAAAGAATGGTCGCACAACTCTATGAGCAATGTAAGGAAATGGAAAATGCGGAAAAGTGGTTTGAAAAGTCCGCAAATAACGGTGATGCCGTTGCAATGCACAAACTTGGAATGTTTTACGAAAACGGTCTTGGGACAGTTAAGAGCAAGCCAAAAGCGGTTGAATGGATAGAAAAGAGCGCTATATGTGGCTATTTTTGGGCGCAACTTCACCTTTCTACCTTGTTTGACGAGGGCGATGGTGTTGAAAAAGATAAAGTAAAAGCGTTTGAATGGATGGAAAAAAGTGCAAATCAAGGCTACTCCCATGCGTGTGAACTTTTAGGTCAAATATATGAGCATGGCGTAGGCGTTGAAAAGTCGAAAGAAAAAGCACTCGAATATTACGAAAAGGCACTCGACGGATTTGGACACATCAACGCACCTACAATCAAAAGTGCGATACAAAGAGTGAAAACTTGAGTTTTCAAATGCGGAATTCGGAGTTCGGAATGTGGTTGTGCAGTTGGAATTTAAAGCAATCGCTCCTAACTTTTGGAAATTGCTCGGGGAGTGCGGAATGACTGTCGTCAAATGCGGAATTCGGAATGAAGAATATTGCTCGGGGAGTGCATAAACAACTCCTACTAAATGAAGTCGGAGATTGCCTGCGGGGGCTTCCCCGCGAATTTTGACAAAAATTTAGTATTAGTTTTAAAATTCCCTTTACATACAAATAGAAAGATGATAAA
>JAZNJK010000173.1:0-1648 GCA_045578005.1 Eubacteriales bacterium
AGGTCGGCAAGGACATCACCCTTTGATGCCATAGCGGCGGCGGTATACGGAAATCCCGATGCCGAGGTCGGATAAACGCCTGTTGTATGGTCTACAAAGTAGGTATCAAATCCATTTTGGCGAATTTGTTCCTGTGTGAGATTTTTAGTGAGTTGATAGATGATGGCGGACACCATTTCCACATGTCCGAGTTCCTCCACTCCCACATCGGTTAAGATACCGACAATTTGGGAGTATGGCATTGATATTCTTTGTGTTAGATAGCGAAGTGATGCGCCGATTTCACCGTCAGGGCCACCGATTTGGCTTATAATGATACTTGCGTATTTGGGATTAGGTGTTTTGATATTGACGGGATATTGAAGTTTTTTCTCGTATTGAAACATTTATTTGCCCTCCTCATTTTGCCAAGGCCATGGTCCTTCGGTCCATTGCCACGAATTTTCTTGTCCGTCGAGGGCGATTTTGCCATAACGCGCCTCGAACTCTGCCATCGCATTTTGTTCGAGTTTTTTATATTTATTATAATAATCGAGTGCAACTTTGGAATTTGGGTGAGAGTCGAGGTAAAGTCTTGCGTCATAAACTGCGAAGGAATACATTTGAATTTGACGCATAAGGCGAGTGCGGTTTAAGTTGTTATTCAACATTGTGCGCCTCCTTTACCACGACAGCCACCGTTAAGTGAACAGCCTGACATATAGAATGGTTTATCGAGTTCCTCGAAAATTGTTCCGTTAATTAGGGCAATTTCGGTGTCGTAGATGTTTTTCCACTCTTGCGAAACGGGGTAAACCATAGCAATCGGGCGAGGGGAGTGTGTGTTATTTGATGAATTTTGATTTTGTCCTTGGGTTGCTCCCATGCTGTTACAAGGGAGTGAATTTTCATTTCTTCTTCCTCTTAAAAAATTTGAGAACTGTTGATAGTCACTGTCGTGACCTCTTGAATTTCTTTCCATTCTCTTTTCTCCTTTCGAGCATTCGCTCACTACATAATATGACAAAAATCCCCATTTTGCGAATGGGGATTTTGTAAATATTGCTTCGTAGTGGACGGAAGAAATTCGGACTGCACGAAGTCGGAGTTTGCCTCCCAATGCACTTGGGCGGAGTGCGCTTATCGAAATACAAAATGAGTCAAGTGAGGGCGGAGTTTTTCTTGTGGGATTTCGCCATCGGCAAAGTCGGCACTTTTTCCGTGGAACACGAGGTAATCGGCATTTTCAAAATCAATGGGGAATTTTGCGTGATATGGTGGGCCGTAAGAGCCGAAAAGTATGACATCAGATGCTTTTGCGTAATTTTCAGAGAAAGAATTTACACATTCATAACTTGATGCGCCAAGATAGGTAAAGCGCTCATTATCTGTGGAAACGGAGAAAGAAACACATCTTTTCACCGAAACACCGACTCTTTCATATTCCATTATGTCAAGGAATGTATCGTTAAATTGGATATTTTTAGATCCGTTTGGCAAAATTTCAAGAGTTATTCCCTTTTCGTTTGCGATTTGTTTGATAAGGGCAAGTTGCTCTTTTTCCTCATCGGTTTGAGGGGTTGGGAGCATAACTTTTCGAATAAGTGTTTCATCACTTGCGATATCAAATGCACTTGCAATTCGGTAACTGTAATCGGTAAGGACATAG
>JAZNJK010000174.1:0-7682 GCA_045578005.1 Eubacteriales bacterium
CCGTCCTCAACCATCTTCCAGTTAGCCTCGTATCTGTCCATAGTGATAACCATTCTTCCGCCACCCGATGCAATCATAATGTCAAAAGAGTCGTCTCTTAGCGATGCGATAAATTCCTCAAATGGCTCAACATAGTCAAGCGCACTTGTTTCACCAACATCACGGCCGTCAATAAGTGTGTGAATGCGAACGCACTTAACACCCTCGCTCTTCGCTTGTTTAATCATCGCTTTGAGGTGGTCAATGTGTGAGTGAACATTTCCGTCGGAGAAAAGGCCGATGAAGTGGAGTGTGCTATCATTATCCTTAACATTAGAAACGATAGTTTTCCAAGTGTCAGATGCGAACATCTTTCCGTTTTCAATAGATTGTGAAACGAGTTTTGCGCCTTGTGCGAAAACTTGTCCTGAACCGAGTGCGTTGTGTCCAACCTCGGAGTTACCCATGTCGTCATCACCTGGAAGACCAACCGCTGTTCCGTGTGCTTTGAGTTTTACCCAAGGATAGTTTTGCATAAGATAGTCAAGTGTAGGAGTGTATGCGCTTGTCACCGCATTTCCAACTCCCTCAGGTGCAATACCAACTCCGTCCATAACAATTGTAAGAACAGGACCGTTAACACCAACCGATTTTTGTAGTTTGTTCAACTTTGCCATTTTAAATCTCCTTAAATGTATAATAATTTTTAATAACCAAGTTAGTTTGGACAAAATCCGTCCGTAATCATTGTAGCACAAAAATATGAATAAATTGTGAACAAACGAAAAAAATATTGATATTTTTTAAATATAATGATAAAATAGCCTTGCAAGGGGATAAAATCCCCCAAAAAATCACAAAAAAACAAGAAATTTTACCAAAAATCCGAAAGGAGTATTTTATGAACATAAAAGAACAGGCGCAGTTAGCGGTTAAAGAACTTATTGAAATAGCAAAACTTGAAAAGGGCGATATATTAGTTGTCGGTTGCTCGACAAGTGAAGTTACAGGCGCAAAAATCGGAACAAACTCCGACCCCGACACCGCCGAGGAACTTTTTAAGGGAATTAGCGCATCATTAAAGTCAAAGGGAATATACCTTGCTGTTCAATGTTGCGAACATCTTAATAGAGCCATCGTTGTAGAAAAGGACGCAGTCCCATTTGCCGAGAGGGTAAATGTTATCCCTCAAAAGAAAGCGGGAGGCTCACTTGCAACCGTTGCTTATAATAACTTCAAAAACCCCGTAGTTGTCGAGGAAATCAAAGCAGATGCGGGAATTGATATCGGTGGAACGCTAATCGGTATGCACCTTAAAAAGGTTGCCGTTCCTGTCCGCCTTTCAATCAGTAAAATTGGAGAGGCAAACATTCTTTGCGCTCGCACCCGTCCTAAATTCATCGGTGGAGAAAGAGCGGTTTACAATAAGGACCTTATGTGATTTGAACTTCTCGGCATAAACCGTTTTTAAAAGTCACATTTCATAATGAATAAATCAAAATCGGGGGCAATGCTCCCGATTTTAGTTTTATAAAAAAGACAGCCGTTTTTGCGACTGCCTTTAAAAATAAATCCCAGTTTTAGCCCTTAACTTTTTCCAAGAACTTTTCAACTTCACTCGCACTTGGAATGGAACTTGACGCACCCTTTTTTGACACGGTGAGAGTGCCTGTCGCATTTGCATAATCGCAAGCGCGCCATATATCATTTGTGCGTAGATATTCAAGGGTAAGCCCTGCGGTAAATGCGTCACCTGCCGCCGTTGTGTCAACTACTTTGGTGTCAAAGGTCGGCACAACTTTTCCGTTTTCACCATCAAAAATGTAAGCACCGCGCCCACCGAGTTTGATAACGGTCCACTTCGCCTTGACAAGCGAGGCAATCTTTTTTGATACTTCAAGACAGTTTTCTTCTGTGTCGGGATAAATGCCCGTAATTTCAAATGCTTCACTCTCGTTAGGAGAGAAAATCTCAACCGACGGAAGTTTTTCAAATGGAAAATCACGCTTTATCGCACCCGCATCAATGAAAACAGGAATTCCTTTTTCACTCGCTTTTTTTGCGGAATAGATAATCGCATCATAGTTTATTTCAAATTGCATATAAAGTGCATCATAATCGTGGGTAAGAGCCGAGTCAACGGACTCACTGTCGATTTTTTGGTTTGCACCCGCAAAAACGATAATTCTGTTTTGACCGCTTTTCTCAACGAAAATCGTGGCAAGACCTGTTGGCGCATCTTTGTCGCGTTTGATGAATGAGGAATTTATTCCCTCACGATTGTAAAGGTCAAGTAGCGCATCGCCGTTTGCGTCAACACCAACTTTTGTAAGGAAAGTCGTTTCACCCCCAAGACGCGCAAAAGCAAGTGCGGAATTTGCGCCCTTCCCCCCCGGAATGTATTCGTAATTGCCACTTTCAATAACAGTTTGACCACCGTCAGGCACACGCTCAACATTTAGGACCATATCCATATTTGCTGAACTTACAACTAATATTTTTTTGCTCATAAAACACCTCACAAGGTTTTGATATTACCATTTTACACCAAAAACGCGCCAACTTCAAGTGAAAACTTGACATTTTTTAAAATAAGTGGTAGTATATAGTAAAATAATCTATTTGAGGACGAAAACATGGAAATTTCAAAAGTAGCAACAATGCGCACCGATTTCCCAACAAAATTCGGTGTCCCCCGTCAAAGCGGAATTGTCGCAAAGTTGGAAGGCAAAATTATCTTCGAGCCAAAATATAATAGCCCCGATGCGATAAGAGGAATTGAAGGATTTTCGCATCTTTGGATAGTTTGGGGATTTTCCGAAAATGAAGGCGCAAAATATAACGCAACTGTCCGTCCCCCTCGCCTCGGCGGTAATGAAAGAGTAGGCGTTTTTGCCTCTCGCTCACCCTTCCGCCCAAACGGTCTTGGACTTAGCCTTGTCAAACTCGAAAAAGTAGAAAAAAGTGACAAGGACGGACACATTCTCCATGTTTTGGGTGTCGATATGGTCGATAAAACGCCAATTTACGACATAAAACCATATCTTCCAAACCTCGATTTTGCCCCCGATGCAAAAGGCGGATTTGCCACCGAGATTGAGGATTATCAATTAAAAGTTGTGGCAAACGATGCTCTCCTTGCCCCATTGCCTGAAAATAAAAGGCAAATCCTTCTTGAAATCCTTGCCGAGGACCCTCGCCCCGCCTATGTCGAAGACGCTGAGCGCATTTACGGTTTTCCCTTTGCAAACTGCGAAATCAAATTCACCGTAGACGGTAAAATCCTCACACTAATTTCCGTCGAAAAACTCAAATAAACGATACATTCCCCGCGAAAAACAAAAGTCCCATTAAAACGGGACTTTTTATTTTGTAAATGTGATAATAAATTGAAATATTTGTTTTATTGCCTTTTCCCCCATTCGGCTGCGCTCAGGGGAAGCTTCCACTAACGAAAACAAGTTTTCGAGTGTCAGGTTTTTTTGCTACTTTTTACGATTCGCTACGCTCACTTGTATACTACACACTTACTAAAACAAGTTTTAGAGTGTGAAAGAATCTTTTCAGTAAAGAAAAAGTAGAGTGATCCTATTTAAATAATTTAAGCGCCTCATCTTTTGTGAAGCGGTATTTTTTGTCGCAAAAATGACATTCGAGTTCGATAACTTCTTCCTCGCCCTTTTCCTTTTGCTCGTTGAATATACCCTCAACCTCATCTTTTCCAAGGCTAATAAGCGCACGAGCGGTGCGCTCACGAGAGCAGTCGCACTTGTAATCAACATCAATTTCATCAAAGAGGTCATACTCAATTCCGTCAAGCGCAATTTTGAGAATATCCTCATTTGAAAGACCGTTTGCAATCATAGAAGAAACTGATGAAAGTTTCTTTGCATTTTCTTCAAGTTTAGGAATTATAGTTTCATCGGGGAATGGGAGAAGTTGAACGAAAACACCACCCGCACCTGCACACGAAAAATCGGGGTTTATAAGCACACCGAGTGCACAAAGTGTCGGAGTTTGCTCACTTGTCGCAAAGTATTGTGCAATATCTTGTGCAATCTCACCGCTTACAAGTTCAATATTGCCATTGTAAGGCACTTCATCGCCAACATCTTTCATAACTGAAAGAATACCGCCACCGACAATACCCGCAACATCGAGTTTTCCGTCGGCACGGACAGGAAGGTCAGCCATAGGGTTAGCAATATAACCGCGCACATTTCCAAAATAGTCCGCACAACAAAGAGTTGTGCCGGCAAGACCATTACCTCTAACCGCAACTGTGATAACATCACCATTTTCGGGGAGCATGCAACCCATTACACTTGTCGCAGTAAGTGTTCTACCGAGAAGTGCCGAGGCGGTTGGCGCAGTCTTGTGATAAGAAATTGCCGTGTTTACAATGTCCGTAGAGTTTATAACATACGCTCTTGCGCTACCGTCGTGTGTCATAGCGCGAAGAATTTTTGATTGATTTTTAGCCATTTTTTTAATCCTTCTTATTTCTAACTGTAAAATACCATTTTTCATCGTTGTCTGAGTAAGGCTCACCCGTAATTGAGCCGTGAATGTCAAGCACCTCAAAACCACATTCTTTAAGCAGTGACAAAATTTGGCGCATTGAGTAACATCTCTCACTTTGCACTTCCTGTGAGCGAGTATAACTTCCGTCCTCGTTTTCCTCAAAGAAGTTTAGATAAAATTTGCAAAGCCCTGTCTTTTCGTTGAAATCGTTTTGCCAAGTCATCAAAACACCGTCACCCTCGGAAACGAAGTCATTTTGTCCGTAAACATTCTTAAAACGGTAGGGTGTGTTCACATCGAAAATAAAAATTCCGTCGGGAATAAGATAATTTCGAACAAGCAAAAGTGTGCGTTTTAAATCGTTTTTGTTTGTTAGATAGTTAAGACTATCAAGACAACAAACGCATAAATCAACCGTGCCGTAAAGTTCAAATTCTTGCATAGGTTGGCAAAGCCAAAGTATGTCACCAATTTCGTTTTCCGCCGAAATGTCACGGGCAATAGAGAGCATGTCCTCGCTGATGTCAACACCCGTCATATCGTATCCGAGGTCACGAAGAAGGAAGGTCATTTTACCCGTTCCGCAAGCGAGGTCAAGCGCAAGAGAAGTGTCCGCCACTTTGTGCTTTTCAACTTGTGAGTGAATATAATTTGCGTAACCTTCGTAGTCGTATTCCGCATTTAATTCATCATAAACACGGGCAATGTTTGTGTATTGTCCTTTCATTTTGCGCCCCCTTTCGTGCTTTTCGTATATTTTAGCATATTGAGGGCGCAAAGTAAAGTCAAAAATTAAATTTTTTTAAAATATATATTCGTCTCACCGAAACGGAGCGCGAAAACATCACCTTATTTTAGCCATTTGACAAGAGACGGCGC
This sequence comes from Eubacteriales bacterium, assembly GCA_045578005.1. GTDB lineage: Bacteria > Bacillota > Clostridia > Oscillospirales > CAG-272 > RGIG2000. The sequence continues at coordinate 5,383 of JAZNJK010000174.1, forward strand.
ATCTCCCGCCCCCATTATCACAACCAAATCCGCATTTGACTGCGCTACCCTGTGTGCGATTTTCGAGGCATCGCTCATCAATTCTCCACCTATGTCGTGGGCGAATTTTTCATCACTTATTTTGTAAATGTTCTTTTCTCGTGCAGGGAAAATCGGTAAAACGATAAGTTCGTTTGCTTTTTTGAAAGCACCGCAAAACGCATCGTATAGTGAAAAAGTTCTCGAATATGTGTGCGACTGAAATATGCAAAGGATTTTCTTATATCCCATTTCAGAAAAGGCATCAAGCGAGGCGCGTATTTCCGTAGGATGATGCGCATAATCAAAAAAAAGTGGGCATATGTGTCCGTTTTTCACACTTTTTTCGTTTTCTTCACTGCATAGAGTGGTGGTTTTACTCTCACAACCTACCAAAATATCTTTTACATATTCCTGTCGCCTAAAAATCCCTTGATATGATGAAAGCGCGGAGCAAATCACCTCGGGCGCAATTTTGTTTTTGTGCGCCACCGCAAAAGCACAAAGAGCGTTATAAACATTGTGCCGTCCGTATTCGTGCGGATAAAATTCGCCTATTTTCTTTCCGTTGTGAAGTATCGAAATCGAGCGTTTGCCCTCATATGTGTCGAGTTTTGCCATATATTCCGCCTTTTTCTCAATCCCAAACGACACTTTGAACGGGTGTGATAAGAGTGAACTCGGATAGTCGTCCGCATTTATGAAAACTCGCCTTGCCCCAACGATGTATTCTTGAAACGACGCACGAATTTTCCCCATATCCTCAAAAAAGTCCGTGTGGTCAAGATCAACATTTGTCACCACCGCATCACTTGGCGAAAAGTTGAGAAACGAATTCATATATTCGCAAGCCTCGAAAATGAAAGTTTCCCCCTTGCCAAACCGATAAGAAAGAGATGTGTCTTTCATTACCGCACCGCAAACGACACTTGCATCACGCCCTGCCACATCGAAAATGTGGTATATCATCGAGGTTGTCGTGCTTTTTCCGTGTGTCCCTGCCACTCCAATTCGAACAGGATATGACGAGGTCAAATAGGCAAGAAAATTAGACCGAGAAACGAGCGGAATTTTAAGTTCCCTTGCGCGTTTTAACTCAAACGAGTCCCAATCAATAGCATTCGAAAAAATGACAAGGTCCATTCCCATTACGCTGTCCGTTGTTGAACAGTAGCGAATGTGCGCCACCGATTCGAGTTCAAGACATCGCTCACTGCGGACACTATCATAACCGAAAACGCGCTTGCCAAGTGAAACGCAGTAATGCGCAAGCGCACTCATTGAAATTCCGCCAATCCCCGCAAAAAATATGTTTTTGGCACGGGTGAAAATCGTGTCTAATTCAAAATCCGAAATACTTGTGTTCGCACTTGCCATACAAAAATCCTCCTAAATTGACAAAATAATGTTTTTCTTCACAAAACTATCACAAATAATTAATTAAAAAAATTCCATTTGTTCACGATTTGTTCATAATCATATGTTAGAATAAATATGTAAAAGCAAAAACCCAGAGAGAAAATATTAAAACGGAGGACAAAAGATGACAATCACCGACATCAAAATCAGAAAATGCTTTGACGATGGACCAATGAAGGCAATTGTTTCCGTAACTCTTGACAACGCACTCGCAGTGCATGACATCAAGGTTATCAACGCAAAGGAAAAGCTCTTTATTGTGATGCCAAGCAAGAAAAATCCCGATGGCACATATAGAGACATCGTTCACCCAATCAATGCTGATTTCAGAGCCGAGATCGAAGGCGCGGTAGTAAAAGCATACTTTGACGCACTTGATGCTGAAAAGGCTTTTAAAACCGACACTGATCCCATTGAAGCGTAATCTTGATTAAATCCAAAGCAAGAAAGCATCTCGTTTGAGGTGCTTTTTTCGTTCACACGCAAAAATTTTAAATAAATTATTGACATATGAGTTAAAAATTGTTATACTAAAAGATGTAAATTTTATTTTAATATTATTATATGCGCTTGTGCGCAAGATGTGAGGATATAAAATGGCAAACAAAATACAAAAGCCAAGAGGCACGATGGATATTTTTCCGTCGGAGGCACGAATTTGGCAAAAAATAGAAAACAAGGCAAGAGATGTTGCATCTCGGTTCGGTTTCGGTGAAATTCGCACACCTACATTTGAGGAACTCTCGCTATTCCAAAGAGGAGTCGGTGAGGTTACCGATGTTGTGCAAAAGGAAATGTATACCTTCGCTGATAGAGAGGGTAAGATTTTCGCCCTTCGCCCCGAAGGAACAGCGTCCGTTACC
>JAZNJK010000175.1:0-10117 GCA_045578005.1 Eubacteriales bacterium
GATAGCATCGGTTGAAACGGCTTGAAGTTCGCTTGTTGCCTTTTCGTAAGATACTGTGTAAAGGCTACCGTCGGCATAGTTAAGTGTTGAAACTTTGCATACTGTTGTTGCATCTTGAATGAATTCAACATCGTCTCCCTCAGTATATGCGTAAGCGGTGATTACGAGTTCGAGTTCTTTAAGTGCCTCGCTTGCATCAAATCCGTTTACACTGAATGCGAAGTTTGAATATTCGCTACCTGTCATATCAACAAGGAGTGCGCCGCTCTTATCATCGGCAAGGTTAACTTCATAACCTCTCATAAATCTTTCAGATGCGAGGTGACTTGGGTTGAGCATAAGAATACCGAATTTAACATCGTTTTCGTTATAATCGTTATAGAGTTTAACGAGTGTGGTGTTTACTGTCCAACCGCCACCAAGACCGCCTCTGCCATTTGTGGAGTATCCACCGCTTGGCAAAAGCATTGCATCAAGGGTAATTTCTTCATCAAGTTTTTGACAGTCTTCGTTATCGCACCAAATGGTGTGAAGTCCGTTCTTTGCAAAACCGTTTGCATAAGCAACTGTGTGCTTTTCGTTATGAGCATCAAATTCAGCATCAAGGAACGCACCGCAGTTGTCAAAAGCGGAACACTTGTTTTGTGTTGTGCAGTCGAAGTCATCAATGTATTCGTGGTCAAGCATTGAGTTTTCTACCTCACCGCTTGTAAGAACCGTACCGCAGAAGCATTTTGTAACTGCGCTCTTGTTAGAGTAGCAGGTTGCCTCTACAATCTCGGCAAGTCGTGGGTTTTCAAGGTGAGGAGTTTTTCTTACATTGCCAAAAAATCCATCGGTAGTAGTTTGCACTTCATCAACAGTCAGCCATGTTACAGCGCCCCAGCGCGCTCTGCCAATGTAACCGAGTTCGGTATAGTAGTAAACAGTGCCCTCGCCATTCTTTGAGTGTGTAAGCACGCTCTTGTCAGTGGTGTTAGGGAAGTACATATGGATATATCCGCCACCGCTTATCGTTTCGGAGACGTTGAAGCGTGTCATATTTCCAAGGAATACAACATTTTTATCTCCCGAGGTAGCAGATGTCCAGCCTGTGAACATATGTCCTGACCAACTTGTGAGGTTAGTTCCAAACACAACAGTTTCATTCATGTTAGGACAGTCTCTAAAAGCCTTGTCAGAAACAAACGAAATGGTGTTTGGGAAGAAATATACATCGGGTTTTTCGGGAAGTGTGTTCTCATATCCGTAGTATTCAAAAGCATTTTGCACAAGGTATAGATTTGTGCAGTTATAGAATGCACCCGCATCCCAGTTTCCACCAGTGCCACCGAGCGTTTCCAAAGTGTCGCCAATATAAAGTGCGCTCAAAGGTGCTTTATGGAAAGAGTTGTAGTCAATCTTTGTAACTGATGAAGGGAGCGATACACATTTAAGGCTTGAACAACCCATTACAAAGTTGTTACTGATAGTTCCAATACTCGCGCTCTTTGCAAAAATAACCGCTTCAAGGGCAGTGCAGTTTTGGAATACGCCTCTTGCATCTTGATATGCAACGGTGTTTATCGTGCTTGGTAGGTAGATATATTTAAGCGCGGTGCTACCATTGAAAGTTGAACTTTTTACCGCGTCCATATCATATCCGCCACTGCTGTTCCAAACCTTTACTCCATTGAGGTTGGCAATAACGATAGTTGCTTTGCCGTCAAATGTTGTGCCGTCCGGTAAAATGATGGTCATTCCTTGGAGTTCGGCATATTCACCACTACGATACATGGCTTGTGTAATGCGAGGAATTGTTGTGTCAGCACCGGACCAACTTACATTGTCGGCTCTAACCGAGGCAAGTTCCGTTCCGTTATTGAACCAAATGAGAGGGTGATAATTTCCGTTGCCATCTAACTCCCAAAGTGCGTATTCCTTGCCGTCAAGCAAAACTTTTTGGTCCCAATCGGGAATACCGTCATTTGCAACATTGACAATATTTTCCGCACTTACCGAGAGGGCAAAAATCATCATCAAAAGTGTCGCAATGGTGAGCAAAATGAATAATCTTTTTTTCATAGCATTTCCTTTCTTAAAGTTGTGATTTGATATACTTATATTAATATATTATCATATATAAAACGCTCTTGTCAAGATATTTTGCACAAAAATTAAGGTTGCCCACTTACCAAACGGCAAAATTGTTGACAAAATGCAAGAAGTGTGATAAACTTAAATAAAGGAGCGCAAAAGTGCGTTTTAAACGAAAAATGAAGAGGGAAGTATCAATGATTTACATAACAGGCGACACACACGGAGAGGAAAATGCCTTTACCGAGGCGCAAAGACCCGGTGAGTGGAAAATAGGCAAGGGCGATTACCTTATCGTTTGCGGAGATTTTTCCTATGTATTTTTAAACACCCCCGAGGAAAGGGCACGACTTAATAAAATTGAGCGCGAAAAACCGTATACAATCCTTTTTTGCGACGGAAATCATGAAAATCATGCCGAATTAAACTCACTACCCGTCGAAATGTGGCACGGTGGCAAAGTTCACCGAGTGCGTGAAAACGTTATCCACTTAATGCGTGGACAAATTTACGAAATCGAGGGCAAAAAGTTCTTTGTTATGGGCGGAGAATTGACTCAGGATAGGGCAAGGCGCACACTCGGTTACTCTTATTGGACCGAGGAACTCCCAAGCGAAAGCGAGTTTGAAGAGGCGCGTCAAAACCTTAAAAATGCGCAAAGGCGTGTCGATTATATCATTACTCACGGCGCTCCAAGGACCGTTGTTGAACGCTATTTGCACCAAGTCCCCGATGAACACGAAAGAGAACTGTTGAACTTCCTTGACTGGGTGATGTTCGATGTAGAATATAAAAAATGGTTCTTCGGCCATTTCCACCTTGATAAAGAAGTCACCGCAAAATTAAGATGCGTCCTATTTGATATAGTCCCCATCGAATAACACTTTTGCCAAGACAAATTGCACCGTTTTTGATATATTTTATCCCAAACCCCTTGACAATTTCGCTGGGGGGGGGGTTATAATTAATAGGCAAGATGCACAAAAGGAATGAATTGTGCCTTTGGCACATGAATTGTCACTTTGTGACATGAATTGACCTACGGTCATGAATTGGCTAACGCCATGAAGAATATTGCTCGGGGAATGAGGAAACGATTTATTCTGCACGAAGTCGGAGTTCGCCCCCCAAGGCACTTGGGCGGAATGAATTGCGATAAATCGCATGAATTGTCACTTTGTGACATGAATTGCACCTGTGGTGCATGAATTGGCTAACGCCATGAAGAAAATTGCTCGGGGAGTGCATAAACAACCCCTACTGCACGAAGTCGGCATTCGGCTGGCGGTCCGCACCGCCTTGCGACCCGAGGCACTTGGGCGGAATGCGGAATGAAGAATATTGCTTCGTAGTGGACGGAAGAAATTCGGACTGCACAAAGTCGGAGTTCACCCACCGAGGCTCTCGGTAGAAAGGAAAAACACTATGAAAATTAAAATTTTGTCACTTATTTTATCACTTATACTTGCGATGATGCTTGTTTTTATGTCTTGCTCGAATGAGGAAGAGTCAAGCAGTGAGCCACCGAAAGACCCCGAAACACCCGAAGAACTTTGGGAACGGACCGAGGAAGAAATGGACGCACTCGACTCATATAAAGCGAGTGTTACTGCCGAGATTAAAATGGCTATTAGCGGAATACATGTTGACGGAAAAATCACAGGCACGCTTATTTCCATAGACCACGAAAGCAGTCCCTACTTCTATGAAGAAACCGTCACCGAACTCAAAAACGAGGTGTTTGGCATCAATCAAAAAATGACGGGAATTGAGGCATATAGAAACGGAATTCGTTTTCTAAAATATGACGACGGTAAAACAGTAAACAAACTTTGTGCCGAATTTGACAAGGTTGATTTTGAAAAATATCTTGAAAAGAAAGTCGGCAATGGCGCTCTTAACCCAACCGAGTGCGTATATCTTGACTTTTCGAAAAACGAGGACGGAACTTGGACTCTTACAGGAAGTGGTTTTCCAAAGAAGGCGATTGACAATTTTGTCAGTGATAAATTTGACGACCTTGGTTCAGAGGTTGAAGATATTGAAATCACCCTTACAATGAACGAAGATTTTCTTCTCATAAAAGAGGAATTTACCCTCGTTTTCGAAGACGAAGACTCAAAAATACCGAGCGTTTTGTATGTTTGCGACTATTCGGAATTTAATGATGCCAAAAGAATTACCGAAACGATAAATCCCGACGAGTATATAAAAATAGACTCCGATGATTTCAAGATACTTGACAGCCTTGAAGAACAAATCGAGGAACACCAAAATAGCAAAAACGGAAAACTTGACCTTTTGGCATATCAAGAAGTTAGCATTACAGGTGGCGCAAAAAACACCTCGGTTGAGCGTGACCAAATCACCTACGGAGTTAAAAACGGAAGTTATTTCTACGAAATTCTTGCCGATGTAAACGGAACGGAACTTAAAATGGTTTATGAAGACGGAGAAGTGACCACAACCCCGTCGGGTCTTGTCCCAAGCCAAAAAATAAGCGATGAAGAGGCAAAACAAAATATTGCCGACCTTATAAATAGCGCAAATTTCTTAAAGCCTTTTGCAACCTCGGTTACAAAAAATGAAGACGGCACATATACAATAGTTCAAAAGGTCGTTGATGGCGATAAGTATGAGAATATGATTAAATCTATCGCACAAGGTTATACACACCGATACGACGGCGCAACTCAAAAAATCACCCTCACCCTTGACGGTGATAAAATAACCGAGATAAAGAGCGTTATCGAAATAAAAGGCTCGGTTATGATAAACGCATCAAACATTAGATATATTAGAATAAATATCGGCTCAACCGTCGAGTTCCTTGACCCAAATGATGACGGAGCAAACGGAACAACCGCTGGCGATAGCGTCGAGGCATAACTCACCCCTCGGCAACCACATAACCTAATAAACAACAAAAAAGAGCGCCCTGTGGCGCTCTTTTGATGTTTTAGTAGTAAAATATACTGCAAATTAGCCGTTATTTATCTCCGAAAGCAACTTTAACAGTGCGTCCTTCCCCTCGGGAGAAAGCCTGTGCCACTCGGCAAGAATACGCTCATCATCGCTTGTGGGGGTCGATGTGTCTCTAAAAAACTCCGAAAGAGTTATTCCAAGCGCACCACAAATTTTTTCAAGCGTTGGAATTGTGGGGGCATTGTATCGTATAAAAAGATTTGACAAGGTCGATTGAGGAATGCCCGCGCGTTGAGATAACTGATACATACTCCAATCACGCTCTCTAAGTAGTTCCTGTATTCTTTTTAAACAGTCCATAACCGTTCCCCCTTGTGTAGTAAAGTGATGTGATTATTATCATTATACTACACAAAAGTTATGTATAATAGTTTTGAAAAGTGTTGACAATACTACACAAATGTGATAAAATAAGTAAAACAAAAATTTTCACACAGAGAGAGGGGTGCTTTATGGCAGACATTTATTATGAAACCGACCTTTATACCGATGATGAAGTAAAGGACAGGTACATCAAGGAGATAATGAGCAAGGATTCAAGGGCTATTGACAAGAGCTTTGTTGACCTCGTGTTGGGTAGGTCAAGCATACGCGTTACAAGAAAATGCTATATGTCGGTAAGCCTTACATGCGACAAGTATGTTGCCGTTCATTACAGTGCGCACAAAAAGGTAGAGGAAACAACGGGCTATACCGTGACAAAGCGTACCGATGCTATGGGAATTGATGACTACAAGATTAGCGAGAACACCAAAAAGGTGACCTATACCGATGAAAACGATTATTCAAAGAAATTCTACGATGTGTCCGAAAGCTTCACGGTTTGCGTTGATAATAACTTTTCCCTGCGCGGTGAGCTACCCAAAAGGGCAGGAGATGTAGAAGTAATGCCCGCGGTATATAGCGGTGTCCCCAAATTTACGGGAGTTACCGCCGAAATGGAAAAAAAGCTTTCCTCGGCATCGGGCTGTTCCTCGCAAGTAAGTAGCTGTAGGAGCGATATAAACGACTCCGCTAAAAGCACGGGCTACAAGGTTGATAGTTGTAAATTTAAGCACGCGACCGTATCAAATATCGTTGTAAAGAGCGTGCATTATTATGTTCAATACTATGTGTCCGTTTCATATAACGGTCAGTTCTATACATGCGAGTTTTGTCACGACTCGGTTAAAAAAGGAGTAGATGTCTGCAACAAGGGAGCCGACTTCCCAAGGTCATCGGAGCTTGAAAACCGACTTGAAAGTGCCGTTGCCGAGGGAGAGAGCAATAAGCGCAAGGCAAGGGTTGTTACCATTCCTGCAACAGTAATCGGCGTAATAGGCATTATAATGTCCTTTGTGGCTATTTTTAAGATAGGCTTTGGTGCGGTGATAGGAAGCCTTGTATTTAATATAGTGTATATGTGGTGGGCATTTTCAAGGCTACCCAATGCGACAAATGAAAAGATTGAGAAGATAAATGAGCAGTATGCAAGAGGCGAGTACATACACGATGTAACAATGCCCGAAATAAAAATGTTCTCATTGATTCTAAAATCACTGCTCCTCACCTTCTGGAATGTGCTTATTATATGCGCTAACTTTCTCGCATAATAAAAAGCAAAAAAGAGCGCCCTGTGGCGCTCTTTTGATATTTTAGCGGTAAAATAACTACACGACGCCTTGGCGTCAATTCATGCTCTGCACTGCCCAAGGCATTCGGACTGTTATTCACACTTAACCATAGCCCATTCGCTATTTGTAAAGGCTTCACCGTCGGCAAGGGCGTGGAGATAGAAATAGTCGCCTTTATTAACGAGGAACGAGCCGATTTCACCATCAAGGGGAGTGATTGCTCCGCTATTTATACGATATTCATACCCCACCGCATTTTTGTCAATTTCCCAAGAAATAAGCACTTGGTTGCCGATAATGGTTTTTTCAAGTTTCGGAGTTGCAAGCGGTGTTGCGACTTTTGAAACGATAGGCTCACTCCACTCGCTATCGAGATACTTTTCACCGTCACCGAGCGCGCGCACCGTAAGAGTTTCATTTTTAAGTAGCGTAATTTTGGTAACATTATCCCCGACAAACAGGCTAACTCCGTCATTTATCTTGTATTCGTAACCTGTCGCACCGTCAATAGCACCCCAACTTGCCACACCTGACTCGGTGTTAAATGTCACATTTGGCGTGTCAAGAACCCTTGGCTCACCGCAACTTGTAGCAAAAATTAGGCAAAAAGTGGCGACAAGTGTCCATAAAATCAGTTTTTTCATCATTTTCAGTTTCCTTTGTTACTCTTGAACTTCAAAAATAGTGCCATATCGTGCCTTGTATTCCTCAATGGAAATTTTTCCCGTTTCAAGCACGAAAAAGTATGGCGAAGTAGGTGAATTTATAATCTTAATTTTCATCACGCTTATCGCATGGCGGTCAATTTTTTCGAAAATTTCTTCAAGCGCCTTGCCTTCAAGGTCGCCTTCCTCGTGTCCCGGATAAATAGCGACGAGCAAAATGCTACGGGCATCCAGTATGTCAATAGCGCCCATCACCGCAGGAAGTGTCGTTTCACGCATAGTGGTTAACCCTTTGTTACCGCTACCGGGAAGATAGCCGAGGTTGAACATTCCCGCCTTGATTTTTTCGCTGATGTAGTTTTTGAGGTTGCTGTGACTGTCAAGAATAAGCGTGTAATTGTCGTCGCAACCCTCACTCGTAAGGCGCTCCCTTGTGTTTTCAAGCGCACTTTGTTGAATGTCAAAGGCATAAACCTTGCCCTTTTCACCAACCGTTTTTGATAAAAATAGTGTGTCGTGACCGTTACCCATAGTAAAATCGGCACACGTTTCCCCCTCTTTTAAGTGCGAGAGGATAAAATTCTTTTGTAAAGCGAGAAGGTCAGTCATTTTTAACTCCATATCTTGTCAAGTATAAAATAATGATATCATTTTTAGTTCTTTATGTCAATAAAATATCATTATTTAATTGATAATTAGCGGATAAAACAAAAACGACAAGCATTTGCTTGTCGTTTTGTGGTGGGAGAAGTGGGTGCCGACCCCACTGTTCCCGAAGGAAACGGAGTTACAGTCCGCCGCGTTTGCCGATTCGCTATTCTCCCATTTGTCGCAAGATTGGAGCTGGCGAACGGAGTCGAACCATCAACCTGCTGATTACAAATCAGCTGCTCTGCCATTGAGCCACGCCAGCATATTTTTCTTGCGACGGTTGTTATTTTATCACATAATATCACTCTTGTCAATATCTTTTTTAATTTTTTTTAAAAATATTTTTATTTTTCTTTCTTAAAGCGCAAATGCGTTTTGTTTGCAACTTGGCATTACTGCAAAATTTTGCCAACACACTTTTGCGCTTAACGGGAGATATGGAACAATCGCCATCGGTGACGGATTGCAAAATGATGCGTTGCGAGGAACATCTTTGTCATAGCCACTCTATGACTCCCGTGCCGATGGTGGTGTTTTCTTTTTTATTTTTACAAATAACTTAAAACCCCTTGAAAAATGATTTAATATAATGTAAAATAAGACAAGTAAAATTATGCTCGCAGGTGCTGACCTGCTAAGGAGATAAATATGGAAAAGATTAAAATGACCACACCTCTTGTCGAAATGGACGGAGATGAAATGACAAGAATCATTTGGAAGATGATAAAAGATGAACTTCTTCTTCCTTATGTTGACCTCAAAACCGAATACTACGACCTCGGTCTTCCCGAGCGTGAAAAGACAAAGGACAAAGTTACATTTGACAGTGCATATGCGACACAAAAATACGGTGTTGCCGTAAAGTGCGCAACAATCACACCTAACAAGCAAAGAGTAGAGGAATACAACCTTACCGAAATGTGGAAAAGCCCTAACGGAACTATTCGTGCAATCCTTGACGGAACAGTTTTCCGTGCGCCCATTCTTATCGACTCAATAAAACCCGCAGTTCGCAACTGGAAAAAGCCAATCACTATTGCCCGTCACGCATACGGTGATGTTTATAAGTCAACCGAGTATAGAGTGCCAAACGAGGGCAAGGCGGAACTTGTTTTCACTGATAAGAGCGGAAATGAGTCATTCCGTGCGACAGTTTACGACTTTGAATGCCCAGGCGTTCTTCAAGGTCAGTATAATAAGGATAGTTCAATTAAGTCCTTTGCTCATTCTTGCTTTAACTATGCAATAAACACAAAGCAAGACCTTTGGTTCGCTACAAAAGATACAATTTCAAAGCAATACGACCAAACATTTAAACTCATTTTCCAAGAAATCTACGAGACAACATATAAGGCGAAGTTTGAGGAACTCGGAATTGAGTATTTCTACACACTCATTGACGATGCGGTAGCAAGAGTAATTCGCTCCGAGGGTGGCTACATTTGGGCATGTAAAAACTATGACGGTGATGTAATGTCCGATATGGTATCAACCGCATTCGGCTCACTCGCTATGATGACATCAGTTCTCGTTTCCCCTGACGGAAAGTTTGAATACGAGGCGGCACACGGCACAGTTACCCGTCACTACTACCGCCACTTGAAAGGTGAGGATACCTCAACCAACCCAATGGCAACAATCTATGCTTGGAGTGGCGCACTTCGTAAGCGTGGCGAAATGGATAACCTGCCTGACCTTATCAATTTTGCAAACAAACTTGAAGAAGCGTGTATCGACACTCTAAACGACGGAATTATGACAAAAGACCTCGTTGGACTTGTTGAAAAGGGAACTCAGGCAACCGCAGTTAATACAATCGGCTTTATCAAGGCTATCAAAGAGCGTCTTGATAAGAAAATGGCATAATAATTCATCAAAAAGTCCGCATTGCCCAACTTCTCATAAGGAAGTTGGGCAGTTTTATTCGCCTGCTGCGAGTTCTATTGCTTCGCAGTGATATTCATCTTGCGATGAGTGGTATTCGCTACGCGAGTTTAGGAGGCGAATAAAATATCACTGAAGTCGCAAGGCTTTAATATCACTATTGCGGTAGCAATAATATCACTCCGACTTTTTAGTCTGGATTGTTTCGTTACTCCCCGAGCAATATTCTTCAAGTCGGAGGCC
>JAZNJK010000176.1:0-29000 GCA_045578005.1 Eubacteriales bacterium
CCTAAGACCGCTTGGCCTCCGACTTAAGCCCCCTGTTGAATGCGGAATTCGGAGTGCGGAGTGCGGAATGTGGTTGTGCAGTTGGGATTTGAAGCAATCGCTCCTAACTTTCGGAAAATTGCTCGGGGAGTATCGAAACAATCCGGACTAAACGAAGTCGGAGTTTGCCTCCCAAGGCACTTGGGCGCAATTCAAAAAGGCAGTCTTTCGACTGCCTTTTGTTATGCGATTATATTGACTGTGCTAATGCCCGATTTATCTTTTTTAACGACGATTTGTTTATCAATACTTCTTTTAAGTTCGCCAACATGTGAGATAATTCCAACAAGGCGATTGCTTTCGGCAAGACCGACAAGCGCTTTCATAGCCTGTGACAAACTCTCATCATCGAGTGAGCCAAATCCCTCGTCTACAAACATCGTATCAAGCACGACTCCGCCTGCGCTTGACTGAATTTCATCGGACAAGCCAAGGGCAAGGGATAGTGATGCCTTAAAGGACTCACCGCCCGACAAAGAACGGACATCACGCACACTTCCGTTTCCGTGGTCAAGCACGAGAAGGTCAAGACCGACTTTGCCCGTTTTTGCGTTATTCTCCGTTTTGCGCCTTAATTCAAATGTTCCGCCCGACATTATGAGAAGTCGCTCATTTGCGCGTTCGATAATCCTATCAAAATAGGTCATTTGAATATAGGTTTCGAGCATGATGCGGTCCTTACCTTTAAGCACTCCGTTTGCGGTTTGGTTAAGGGTTTGAACCCACTTATAGTGCTTTTCGATAGTTTCGACATCGCTAAGTCGGGCTTTGATGTTTTCAAGTGACTTTTTATTAGCATCGAGACGAGCGAAAACAGTTTTGTTTTGCGTTTCAAGTTCGGCTATTTTCTTCTCGATTTCACCCTTTTTAGCGATACATTCCTCTTTGTTTACCTCTTTAAAGTCTTTTAGTCTTTCCTCGCGACTCTTTATTTCGGTATCAAGTTTTACAAGGTCGATTTCGGCACTATTCTTTGCGCTCTCGCTTGCCTCAACTTTGGAATTTTGCTCTTTTATGCTCTTTTCCGCATTTTGCTTTGACAAAACGAGGTTTTCGTAACTGTCGTTAAGTGATTTGCCAAGTGTTGCAATAGAGTCGCTAATCACATCACACTCACGCACCTCTCCCGAAATTTCCATATTCGTTTTATTGATTTGCGCATCGGACTCTTTGAGTTCTTTTTCCACCCCGTCAAGTCGTGTGCGATAAACACTTTCCTTGGCGATGCTAATGTTAAGTTTTGAAATTTTTCCTTCCGTTTCTTGAAGGTCGGTTTTTGAAGTTTCAAGTTTTTTCGAAATTTCATCATCGTTAATTCCAAGCAAGGCGCACGATGATTTTATGCTATTTTGCGTTTTTTCAACCGCACCCTTTAACTCGCTACATTTAGCGCACGATTTTTGCGCCCTTTCATTTGCCAAGTCCATTTGCTCTTTACAGGATTTAAGTTCGCTTTCGCTTGGCGCACCGAGGCACGCTCTTGCCTTTTTGGGGTGAGAGGTTGAGCCACATACAAAGCAAGGCGCACCGTCCGTCAACTTGCTTGCAAGCACGCCTGCCTGTGAAGATAGGAACAACTGATTTTTCTCGGTGTAATCGTCCGATTTAATTTTAAGGTCGGCAAGGTAATATTCGCAATTTTTTTGCTCTTTAAGTAAAGTTTCAAGAGTCTCATCAAGATAGGTTTTTTCATCATTTAGGCGGATAAGTGTGTCGTTTTCCGCCTTTTTTTGTGCAAAAAATGTATCAAGATTTGACTTTTGCGCTTTGTCCTTTTCGATGTTTTCAATATTCGCCTTTAATGTCTGAATTTCCGCCTCTTTTTTCGCCTTTACATCGCTTTGCTCCGCAAGAATTTGATTTAAGTCGGTGAGCGATTTTTCAATTTGGCTCTTTCTTTTCTTCAAATTTTCAAGTTCTTCGTATTTTGGAAGTTGGGCATTTATGCGGTCAAGTTCTTCTTGGGATTTCTTGTTTTTCTCGTCCCTTTCTCGCTTGGCAAGGTCAAGGTCGGCTATGAGTTTTTTGAAAATTTCACTCTTTTCGGCATTTGATGTGCGCAGTTTTGCAACCTCTCCCTCTATTTTCTCTTTTTCCAAGATGGAGTCAATAAGTTTGTTTATCTCATTTAGCGACAACTGTGCCTCGTTTAGCGCCTTGTTCAAATCACTGTTTAGTGCGTTGTCTTTTTCGATTATCGTTTCAAGAAGTAACACGACCTCGCTTGCCATAATTTCGCCTTTTTTAGCAAGGATGAGCGTTGACAAAAGTTCTAAATCGTCACACTCTATTCCGTTTATAAACTGCAACAGGCTCTCCGATGCCTTTTCGCGCTCTTCGTTAAGTTTGCTTGCATCATCTTTCAAGCGTTCTTGTAATTTGAAGTAATTTTCGGTCTTGAAGATGTGGCGGAAAATTTTTGTCCGCTCTTCGCTCGGTGCGTTAAGAAGTTTTAAAAACTCGCCCTGTGCAATCATTGCAATTTGCTTAAATTGGCTCGCATCAATGCCGATAATTTGCTCAACTGTTGCGGTAACATCTTTCGTTTTTGTAATCACCTTACCGTCGGGGAGAATGATTGACGCCTCGGCAGGTCGAGTGGTATAGCCCTCGCCCCTTGATTTTGGGCGCAGTTGTTCAGGCGACCTTGTCACCTTATATATCTCATTTTTGAGTTCAAATTCAAGTGATACCTCAGTTATGGCGCTATCGTCGGCATGTTTTGCCCTTAATATTTTACCGTCTCGGTTTTGTCCGCTTGCCTCTCCGTAGAGTGCGTAGACAATTCCGTCAAAAATTGTAGTTTTACCCGCACCTGTGTCGCCTGTTATGAGGTAAAGTCCGCTTTTGCCGAGTTTTGCAAGGTCAATTTCAACCTTGTTTGCATATGGGCCAAATGCGCTCATTATAAGTTTTAACGGTCTCATTTATCTTCCCCCCATATTTTCTCGATAAGGTCCGACACAAAGGCGCTTTGTTCATCGCTCAAATCCGCACCGTTTTGCTCCTTGAAAAAGTCGGAGAAAAGTTCGAGGGGTGTGCGTTTTTCAACCTCTATTGCACCTTCAATATGCGATTTTGCCCTTGTCCGTGCGTTGTCGTAACTAACTTTCATTATGTTTTTATAAACGACTCTTAACTTGTTCATCACATTTGGAACATCGTCCTCATCGGTTAGGACCACGTGAACATAGTCGTTTGCAAGGGTTGTGCCTTCATAGTAGGATTTTGCCATTAGGTCGTCGTATTTTCCCTTAATTTCCTTCATATCACGAAGGGGAATGAGTGGAATGCGCTCAATAGTGAGTTCGCCTTTTTTACCGAGATTAACGACACTTACCGCCTTTTTATGACTTGCCTCTGAGAACGAATATTTAAGCGGTGTTCCGCAATAATGGATTTTTTCGCTACCGATATTTTGCGCACTATGAATGTGACCGAGTGCGACAAAATCGAAGTCTTCAAACACGCTCGCATCTACATTGTCCGTGCCACCGACGGAAAAGTCCTCACTGTCGCTCCTTGTCGCACCTGTTACAAATTGGTGGGAAATGAGAACATTTCGGCATGATGTGTCGATATTCATATGGTTTATAGCAACCGAGAGAGCATCAGTATAGGAATTTATTTCCTCATCTTCAAAAAACCTCTTAACATTTAGAGGCTTTACAAACGGAAGAAGGTAGAAATTGACCTCTCCGCACTCATCAGCAAGGGTGACGGGTTTTATCTCGCCATTATAGACGGGGGATATGTAAATTCCTGCACGCTCAATAAGTTCAGAGGCAAAAGCAAGGCGCTCTGCCGAGTCGTGATTTCCGCTAATTATAAACACAGGGGCAAGCATTTTTGAGAGTTTGACAATAAAATCGTTGAAAAGCGTAACCGCCTCGGCACTTGGCACACTCTTATCATAGATGTCGCCCGCCAAAATCACGGCATTTGGCTTTTGCTCACTAATTATCTTTAAAATTTCTTCAAGAATGTATTCTTGGTCCTCTATCATCGACTGTTCATTCACTCTTTTTCCTATGTGAAGGTCCGATAGGTGTATTAATTTCATAAACTTCCTCTTTTTTAATCAAACATATTGATTTGTTTGGGTAAACCGTTTCCTTGCTCCATCCCTTCGGGATTTCCGTCCCAATCATCATCAATAGGAATTGCACCTCGAGAAATTAGTTCTTGATTCCCTTTGTAATCTTTGTTGTTCCAGCACAACTCAGAACACCACGAATGCTTTAAATTTTCAATCGCTCCGTTCCATGTTCCGCCCTTATTGTAATCGGACTTTACTACTACCGTAGCCGTGGATTGTGCGTATATATACCTATTTCGCATCATTGCCACACCAGCATTAAACGATGCATCTGGTTTGACAACGGATAATAACAACAACTTTCCATTTTGAACTGCTTTAACAATTGGTGCTACACGAAGTTTTTTTGTAAGCGAGTCAGAAAGATATTCCACGACTCCTGCTCCAAATTCAATTCCGCATTCTTCTGCAACCGAGTCTATTCCTTTCGCTCCTCCGGATACAATCGAATATCCATTTCCAATTGTTTTTTCAATTATTTTTCTTGTAAAATTCATGTCGTCATCATTGATTGTTCTTGATCCAACATATCCTATCGTTTTTGTGTTGAGAAGTTCTATATTTCCAGCACAATAAAACAACGGCGGGCATGAATTTCCTAACGCTTTTTTTAATTTCTTTGGATATTTTTCATCCGCTCTTGTGATTATACTTATCCCAGCATTTTCATATTTTGAAAGCTCAAACCCCATGCTTCCCATTCTATCCAAAAGTCTCATCATTCGTTGCGCTTGCAAATCATCAACTTCCAAATTCGCCACAAGATCCTTTTGGGAATACTCAAATAATTCAAAGGGTTCTATCTTTTTTTGCATTAACTTGTTGGCTAATGCACTCCATTCGCTCGGCTCAAAAGGTTTTGCATCACTTGGAATACAAAGATGAGAGCAAAGCGCTACTATAAGTTCTGAATTTTTATTCATTTTAATCCTCTCCGCTACTATTCGCAAGTGCAAACGGATACACCTCGGAAACTCCGATTTCCCCCAGCCTGTATCCACACACCGTAAGTGTCCACCGCGAATCAACAATATCATCTACTAATATAACCTTGTCAGGTATGTTTCTTATGTTTTCTTTTGCAAAAAACGACTCATACGCATTACCACATTGATGAAAACTGTTTTCCATTTTCTTTTGAGGAGATGCTGGCGTTTTTTTAAGCAATTCAACAAAAGTTATGTTGCAACTTTTAGCCAATCTCTTCGCGAAATCATTCACAATTTGGCTTCTCAAGGACGGAACACATGTTATGTATTTTATGTTATTTTCATTTACAAGTGGCATTAGCAATTCCTTGCTTTTTTCGACAAGCTCATCGCAAAATCTCTCTTCTTCGCCATATTTATCTCTCTTTACGAGTTCGCCATATCCGACCTCTCCATACCTTGACAGACAAATTCCCTCTTTGTTGACAAATTCTATGTTGGTTGACCCTGTATAAATTGCTTGCTTCCATCTTTGTCTTGGTTCTATAGACATTTTTATCCTGTCTATGTAATTTGCCGCCTTTTCCTTGCTTTCCAAAGATGTTTCTTTAGGTAAAATTGGCTTTCCCGTGCATCTTTCACAATGTCCACACGGCTCGGCAGAGAAATCGTCCAATGCGTTTGCAATATATTTGCTATAACATCCATTTTGATTTAGCAAATCTAACATTTGATCAAGCTCTTTTTTTCTGATTTCTAATATTTCATCATATTTTTCTCTATTATACCTAAACAGTTTTGCCGAAAGATGATACTTTCCACTATGTTCCGATTTCATTATATAACCTTCGTTCAAAAGGAAGTCTATCGCCTTTTCAACACGAGGTTTGCGCATATTCAATTTTATTTCTATACCACGCTGTCCAATTTCGCCATTCTCGGAAATAATGTTTAGTATTTCTCTTGTTTCTTCTTCGCTAGGAAACGCAGTTTTTATGAAGTAATTTATAATATCAATGTCCTCTTTTCCATACAAAAGAAAAACATTTGCGTTTTCTATATTTCTTCCTGCCCTACCGATTTGCTGATAGTAGGACACTATGTTTGATGGCATTTGATAGTGGATTACGAACGAAATATCGCCCTTATCGTATCCCATACCGAGTTTTATTGTAGCAACAATCGCCTTTATCTCATTTTTTTCAAACTTTTCTTCCGCAATCCTATTTTGTTCTTCTGCTTTCTCGTCAGAATAATACGGCATTGCTTTTATTCCGTTTTTGTCCAAAAACTCGTATAAATACTTACAATCATGCTTGGTTAAGCAGTAGATAATTCCGCTTCCTTCAAGTTTGTTTATGTTTTCAAGTATCCATGCATATCGTTCAACCTTGCTTGGCATATCGAGGATTTGAATCGACAAGCTTTCTCTCGTAAGTGGTCCACGAGAGACAAATACCGTTCCCCCAAGTTGTTCCTCTATATCGGCTATTACTCTATCATTTGCCGTCGCCGTAGTTGCGAGTATGGAAACATCGGAAAACATATTTTTAATAACTTCTCGAAGTTTTCCATACTTCAAGCGAAAATCATGTCCCCAATCGGAAATGCAGTGCGCCTCGTCAATTACAAATAAACCTATTCGTATATCACGAAGACTTTCCTGAAGCCCACCTTTACTAAACAAAGTTTCGGGCGTAACAAGAACCAAATCGAGCTCGTTATTTTTCATTTGCTCAATAATTTCAAAATGTCTTTCTTTTGTTGTTCCATTAAGGACATCACATTTGAGTCCAAGACGATTGGCTGCCTCTAATTGATTCTTCATCAAGACAAGAAGCGGACTGATAACTATTGTAACACCTTTTCCGTTTTCTCTCAAAAGGCGAGTGCATGTAAAATAAACGAGGCTTTTTCCCCAACCTGTGCGCTGAACAACAAGTGTGCGCTTTTTTGTCATAGTTGCTTCGATTGCTTCGTATTGTCCGTCTCTAAAGGTAGCATTCTCTCCAAATAAGTCTTTTAGTATCTTTTGCGATCGTTCAAAAATATTTCTATCGTTTATAACCATTTTTTGCTCCATTTAAGTTTAAATATCGTAATCTTCAAGGCGTTTGATGATTTCTTGCTGTCTTTCGTAGAAGAGGAGCGATTTATTATGCTTGAAGTATTCATCACAGCCGTAGCGACTGATGAAGTGTGCGCCATAGCGACTGATTGTAAGTTCGGTTACGACAATGAGCATTTCCTGTCCGTCACCGAAGACGCACTCACTGAAAATGAACATATTTGAAAGGTGTTTGCCTGTTTCGTTTGCCAACGATTTAAGTTCCAAAACGAACTTATCAAATTCCGCTTTGATTAGTTTAAACGCATCGTCACCGCTTGGCAATGCAAGAAGGAGTTTTCCGCAAATTTCCTCTAAAAAGTCGATTTGCGCATTTAAGATATACGACTTATCGGCGCTTAGGGTTGATGCGGTCTTTGACTTTTCAATTTTCGCCCTAATTTCATTTATTTGTGCGCTAATTATTTCGCTTGACGATTTTGTCGAGCGAGATAGGTCAAGTTTTACCGTTCTTAACGATGTTAAAAGTTCATTTGCAACTTGCTCTTTTAAATACACGCTTTTAAGTTCATTACCTATTGCATCAAGCATTAAGCCGATAAACGAAAGTCGCTCATCAAACTTGGCATTTTTCGCCCTGTCCTTAACCTCATCACTTGCGTTTCCTTTGAGAATTTCGTCAACCTGATAATCGCTCTTATACTTATTAAAGAGGTCATAATAGATTGCGAATTCCTTTGCGATTTTCTTGTTTTGAAGGTATTGAGAAACGAGTTTTTCGTTTACATCAATTCCGTGTTTTTCGTAGAGTTTTATCATATCGGAAAGGTCACTCCAACCACGCGCGGTAACGAAACTCTTTCCGTCAACAGTCGTTTCTATTTTATAAAAATCTTGTTTTTTGATGTCAAGATATGTAGTTACCGACGCATGCACTCCGCTATTATACGCATACTCTTTCCACGCATCATATTCGGGTTCAACCTCTATCTTTTTAAGTCTATCCCAAGTTACAATGTCAAACTCTCGAACGGAGTTATTGTATTCGGGTGGGTTTCCTGCGGTTACGACAATCCAACCGTTTGGCACTTTATGTCGTCCAAACACCTTATATTGAAGAAATTGGAGCATTGAGGGGGCAAGTGTTTCAGACACGCAGTTTATCTCATCGAGGAACAAAATTCCCTCTTTAATTCCCGTCTTTTCCATCATATCGTAGACTGATGCGATAATTTCGCTCATTGTATACTCGGAAACATCGTATTCTTTACCGCCGTAAACCTTTTTTTCGATAAATGGTAGACCAAGCGCACTTTGTCTTGTATGGTGCGTCATTGAATAGGAAACGAGCGCAACACCGAGTTCATCTGCTACTTGTTCCATAATTGCGGTTTTACCGATACCGGGCGCACCGAGAAGAAAGACGGGGCGCTGTTTTTCTATTGGAATTACATACTCACCAAACTCATCTTTGGTAAAGTATGCTTTCATTGCGTTTTTAATTTCGTTTTTTGCTTCCTTGATGTTCATTTTTCTCTCCTTGTGGATTTTAATTTTCCGTGTCGGTAAATGGTATTTTTAGGTCTTTTGCAAACTGTTCGGCACTTGTTCCGCTCTTTCCAAAAACGCGTCCTATTTCGCACCTATGGAACGCAAACGGAAAGACAAAACCGATGCCACTTGGCATATGAAGTTCTTTTATTTTAGACTCGTAGGCGACAACACCCGACACCATTCTTACCGTGTTTGGAAGTTCGAGCGAGTCGATGTCAAACCCCGAAAACGAGTAGGGGGCAAGGTGGTAAACGGTGTTTGGAATGATAGTTTTTGCCGATTTTTGCACGGCATGATAAAGTGTGCCTCGGACTATGAAAAATCCGTTTTCATCGCACAGGCTATCACAACCGAAAAATGCTTTTTCGTCGACGGTTGTGCCTATTGGTATGTTGATTTCTTTGAGGTTTTTGCAATTTGCAAACGCACCGTAGCCTATTTTCTTAACCGTTTTGGGAAGGACTACATACTCGACCCCTGCCCCGCTAAACGCATCAGCACCTATTTCGTAGACGGTTTTACCAAATAGCATTTCGGGGACTTCAACGACTTTGTCATAACCTATATATTTTGT
Organism: Eubacteriales bacterium; assembly: GCA_045578005.1. Taxonomy (GTDB): domain Bacteria; phylum Bacillota; class Clostridia; order Oscillospirales; family CAG-272; genus RGIG2000. Next base: position 9,264 of record JAZNJK010000176.1, read on the forward strand.
GATTTTAACTCTTGTTTTGCTCTTTTCAAATTTGAAAATCTCTTGATAATCACAGTCGTCAAAAGGGATAATGCCGAGCATTTTATCCTCTCTTTCCCTCTTGGCTTTTTCTATTTGCTCGGGGGTAAAAGTGCGGTTTTTATACTCAACCAAAAATGCGACAGCGTCCCTTCTTTCCCTCTCGGTAGCAAGGGCTATACAGCGGTCAATTTCATTTGGAGTCGCTCCGCCTATCAAAGTAAAATACTTCTCGATTTCAAGCGGTTCAAACTCCAAACACGCAAGAGGGGAGAAAATGTGCTTATTTTCCTTGATGTCGCAAATTAGAGGAAAGTTTTCGCCCGTTTCTTTAAGGGTGTTTAGGGTGTAAAGGGCAAGACGAAGGGCAAGGATTTTCCCTTGTGTTTCATCTATGTTAAGTGCGCGTGAAAGGTCATCAAGCGACATTTTAAGATGTTCTTTTGTGCCGATGATTTTTGTAGGGTTGCAACCGTTTAAAACTCCCGTTTTCCTTTTAAGAGGGCAATTTAGGGTAATGCTTTTTAGCGACGAACACCCCGAAAAAACATCACTTCCAATATCTACTCCGCTTGGGATTTCGACGCATCGAAGTAATTTACACTCCGAAAATGCACAGTTTGCGATTTTTTTAAGTGTGCTTGGCAAACTGACACTTTCAAGCAAGGTGCAAGAGGTTACGGCACACGCATAGATTTTTTCGCAAGTGCTTGGGAAGATAATTTCCTTTATTCTTTCACGAGTGTTTTTATCATAAACACCGCTAACGAACAAAACACCCTCGGGAATAACGACTTTTTCGCCATTTCCAATATATGCTTTTAGCGTTATGCCATTATTTATTATGAATTCGTTTTTCATTAACTTATTTCAGTTCCTTGAATTTTTCTCCTGTGCGCTCGGCAAATTTAGAAGCGAGGCTATCTTTCGGTGCTACGATTTCAAGACCTAACGATGTGAATTTAAATGCATCGTCCTCGATAATTGTGTCCTTTCCGAAAACGACAACTTCTTTTAATTTTTTACAGCATCGAAACGCAAATTTTGAGATTTTTTCAACACGGCTCGGAATATCAATTTTTTCAATATCCAAACTATCAAATGCGCTCTGCCCGATTTTTGTAATGCTACTTGGCAAATTGCAAATTTCGCTTTTCTTTCCTAAATAGTCAAACAAAACTCCGCAAAGGGTGACAAATCCGTCGTCGTCGGCAAGGGCGGAACAATGTTTAAACGATTCTGTATCTTCAAGACCGTCTGACGATGTTTCCATTTTGACGATTGAAAGCGACTTGCAAGAAAAGAACACGAATGAGCCGAGTTTTACTTTTGATGTAAACTCAACACTCTTTAATTGACCGTCGCCCATAAAAGCCCTGTGTCCTATGTATTCAAGCGATTTTGGGAATGTAATTTCGGTTAATTTGGCGCAAGTGGAAAATGCACCGTCTCCGATGTGTGTGAGGTTTTGCGAAAGGGTAACACTTTCAAGCAATGGGCAATTTTGAAATGCGTTCTTGCCGATTTTTTCAACTGTGTCGGGGATTATGACGCTTTTTATCACACCGTTTGCATAGAAAGCGTTATCCATTATTTGAGTGACCTTGTGTCCGGCTATATATTCGGGAATTATAACATCGGAAGTGTCCGAGCGGTATCCTGTAATAACCGCATTTTCACCAAGGATTGACAGTTTGAAAATCTTTCTCCACTCGCTAAGTGTTCTTTCTTTAAATCCGAGTTCCTTATCAAGTTTATCCTGTGCGTGATTTTCGATTTGAGTTTTGGAAAACTTCTTTCTCTTATACTCCAAAAGAATGCTTGTCCCCTCGGCATAGCCCTTGCCTGTCGAGATTTTTATAAACTCATCAAGGTCGTCTATTGAGAGGTTTTTCCAAAGTGACAAAAAGGGCAAAACAAGGTCCTGCCGTTTACCATCAAGCACCGCTAAAAAGATTTTTTCCTTTTTTGGTTTTAGAGCACTTGGCTTTTGAAAAAGTTTGTTTTCAAGCATAATGATATATGCCTTATCCCCAAAGCGCGAGAGCAGATACGGAAGTTTCGCTTCGCTTTGCAAAAGCGCACTCGGAAGGGTTATATTATCAAGGGAAAAGCACCGCAAAAAGCACTCTTCACCTATATTCAAAACGCTTTCGGGAACGGTTATTGATTTTAGCGAGGTGCAACCATAAAATGCGCATCGTCCCAGTGTCGAAACGGTGTTTGGGATTGATATTTCGCAAAGTTTTTCACAGTTTGCTATCGCATAGTCCGAAATTTCCTCTATTCCGCACGGCAAGGTCACTTTGACAAGTGATTTGCAAAGGCGGAGCGTTTCGTGTTCTATTTTCGTGATTTTTTCGGGGATTTCAATTTCCCTTATGCTACCGCAACCGAAAAATGCACCTCTTTCTATTCTTTCAAGTCCCTTTGGCAAGATGATTTCTTTAAGGCTACCGCAATCACGAAATGCTTCCTCACCGATTACTTTAAGTGTGCTTGGCAAGGTGATTTTTTCAAGGCTATCGCATTGGCGAAATGCACGAGTGCCGATTTCCAAAAGTCCCTCGGGCAAAACGACCTCTTTTATATCGGGATTTGCCTCGAACACTCCGTTTCCTATCACGGTAACACCGTTTGGAATGACTATCTTTTCAGGGGTCATTATTCTTTCAAGATGTCCGTTTGACGATATGTAAAATTTGATATCCATTTTTCTCCTTATATCTCGTTTTTGCGTAGAACGAGTTTGATTGCCCATGCGGGAATTTTGGGAATGTTGTCCTCGTCATCGACAAAGACAAAGGCGGTGTTATAACTTGGCTTTTTGCTTGGGAATGTGCCGTAGCCGTCGGTAAAGTAGATTAGTCCTTTAAGGTTTGTAAACTCCTTGTCCTTTATGAGTTTATCAACATATGAAAATATAGGGCGAAAATCCGTGCCACCAAAACCATAAAGTTTCATTGTCTTTATGTAACGGTCAAACTCCTCTTGCGAGGTGATTTTTTCATCGTGTTGAATTTTGGTGTCGCATTGGATTATGTGAATATTGATTTTCGTGAAAAAACTCTCTTGCGATTTTAAGATGTTATAGGTCTTTTGAAGGAATGATTGCACCGTTTCTCCCTGAACTGAACCGGAGGTATCAATGGCTATTACAAAATCCTTTATTTTCTTGACTTCCTTGTATTCAAGCGGTTCGACAAGGGGCATTTTTTCGTAGAGTTTTAGTCCGTAGGTGTAAAAGACATAGTCGAATTCATCATCGTTTATTTTCATCGCCTCTCCAAGCACGGAAAACTTCTTCAAAAATGTGGTGTAGTCATATTTTTCACGGTTGACTTCCTTTAAATTTTGGGCAAATCCGCCACCGTCTTTGCCCTGCCTTTTTGAGAATGTTTCAAGGTCGGTATTTATGCGCTCCGATATATCTTTCCAGTCCTGTTCACGAGCGGGATTTGGTCCAAACGGAAGATTTTTGTTTGCGCTTTGGTTATCTTGACTGTCGTTTTCACCGTTTCCGTCGCTCTTCTTACTAAATTGACTTCCGCTTCCTTCGTTTTGGTCGCCATTTTCGGAGTTGGTGTCTTGATTTTTGTCCTCGTTTCCGTCTTCTCCGTCACCATTTTCACCGCCCGAAAGACTTGACCCAAGATACCACGGCATATGGTCGTCACACGCAAAAACTTCGTGATAGGTTTTTAGCATTTGTTCGCTTGGGGGATTGCTCATAAAGTAGGCATACACCCTCTCGGCAGTGATTAGTTTTATCTTACTTTTAAGTGCGTCAAGAAGTGGCTTTTGCCTTGATTCTTTACTTGTCGAAACGCATCTTGTATCAAGGTCGCAAATGGCACTTTCAACCGCTATATCGCAAGCGATATTCCAAAGAGTTTTATCCATAAGCGTATGCATAAACATATGGCGAAAGATACAGTGCATTATCATATGAAGATACGCCCTTGAAACTTCTTCCTTTTCGTTTTTGAACACGCTCAAAACTGCGCGTGGGTCGTAGAATATATTTTCTCCGTTTGTCGCAATTCCGCAAATAAACGGATTTGGCTCACAACTTGGGCGAGATAAGGCTCTGTCAAGAAATCTAAAATTCACAAGTAGCGTATTTTTCGACAGTGTCAAAATTTCGTTTGCCATTGAAACGAGTTCTTTTTCAACTTGACTTTTATCCATTTTTCTCCCCCTTTTAAGTTCTTTGGGTATGAACTCCCATTTAATCATATTTAAAGTATATCACACTCGCGCCCAAAAGTAAATATATAATATAAAATATCACCGCCCTTCGCCTTTGTCAAGTTCACGATGTGCGAAAATTGTGACAATATTTTCTTGATATGTGGACAAATGGCGGTTTTATGTGTTATAATTAAATTAACAAAATCGTTTTTAAGGAGCGTTTTATGGAAATTCAAAAATTTAACGATTTTTTTCTTGATTCTAACTCATATCTTCTCTATGACGAGGGCGAGGCGGTGCTAATTGACTGTGGCTCTTGCATGGAGAACATTTATCATTATATTCACACAAAAAATGTCAAGTTAAAGGCGATTATTTTAACTCACGCACATCTTGACCACGCATTTTTTGCAAACGATGCGACAAATCGAACAGGCGCACCGATTTACTGCCACGCTGACGAGATAATGGTGCTAAACGATGACGATGGTAATGCTTCCAAATTGTTCCATTTGAAACTTAACACAGATTTTGAGCCAAAACTACTTAATGAGGGTGACAAAATCACATTTGGAAACTCATCGCTTGAAGTCTTGCACACCCCTGGTCACACGATAGGTTCAATTTGCCTTCTCGATACCAAAAATGGCGTCCTTTTCACAGGGGACACGATGTTTAAAGGAACGTACGGGCGCACGGATTTTAAGTTTGGCAACCGTGCTAAAATGATAAACTCGCTCAAACGACTCCTTGCCCTTGATGAAAATTTGGTAGTCTATTCGGGACACGGGGGCGAAACTACTATTGGAAACGAGAGAAAAACTTACGACTATGAATGCTGAGGCATTCAATTGTGCTTTGCACATGAATTGTCATTTTGTGACATAAATTGACCTTCGGTCATGAATTGGCTAACGCCATGAATAAAATTGCTCGGAATGTGGATAAACAACCACTATTTTATGATGTCGGCACTCGGTTGGTGGTCCGCACCGCCTTGCCCATCACTTCGCCACTCGGCGAAACTTCACTATCCGCAGGATAACTTCACTATCAAAGATAACTTCACTTGCCCGAATGGGCAAACTTAGTTTTTGTGCATGGTGCATTATAACGGGAGAAAAGGACTGATGATTATATCAGTCCTTATTTCACCCGAAAATTTGCTTTTTCGCTCAATTTTGGCGAAAAAATCGGTTGTTTTAGGGAGAATTTGATCAACTTTTGTTTGTCCTTAAAATTGTGACAACTATGCATTATATTTAATGTATAATTTCATTACGACAAACAATCAACAACCACGGGCAAGTTCACAAACGCCATATTGCTCGGCTCTTGTGATAGCCCACTAATCATTAGGAGAAACTTTTTATGAAAATTTCACAAAAGTATTTAGAACTGTTTTTAAGCGAGTTAAAGTCTTACCGTCGGTTAAGCGTTGCCGAGGTGAACTATTACGCTCAAAATCCCGATGTCCTTATCCAAGAATTGCGTGAAATCCGTTCTCGTATAAAAGAGGAAAAGGAAGAAAAGCAAAAGAGGGACGAGGAAGAGCGTCTTGCCGAAATTGCAAAATTCGAGGCTCGCTTTGACGAAGAAGAACAAAAGAGAGAAAACGAAGCAAAAGAGGCGGAGGACAAGCATATTGCCGAGGTAACTTGCATGGACCTTCCTACCGATTTTGAAAACCTTTACTCACTTGATGAAGAGGCATCAAACACTCACGCTGAAAGCGTTACCGATGCACTTATCTATTCCCTCAACCGCTTTGCAAGAGTTGATATCGAATACATATCTCAAATTACAGGTATTGACCTTAAAGATGTTATACTATCACTAAAAGGCGCAATTTACCAAAACCCCGAAACTTGGGACGAGTGCTTTTACAAAGGTTGGGAAACTGCCGACCAATATCTTAGCGGTTCTTTAAGAGAGAAACTTAGAATTGCAAGCGAGGCAAACCTCAAATACAAAGGCTACTTTGCCGATAACATCAAGGCAATTGAGGCCATTATGCCCTCTTCTCTTTCCTCAAAAGAGATATATGTAACTCTTGGCTCACCGTGGCTACCGACACATGTAGTTGATGATTTCATCAGATACTTGCTCGGTAATGTCAACCGCTACTTTGCTCCCGAAAAGACGGCTACTCTTCACGATGAAGACACGGGAACTTGGGAAATTCCGCTCAAAAACCGTTACCGCTATACAAAGTATAGAGATAAGTGCGAGGACACTTACGGAACGGCGGACTCAAACGCACTTCACATCATCGAAAAGACACTCAATCAGTCAAATATTGCTGTCTACGATGAGAAACTTGACCCTAAGAACACAAAGAAGAAAATCCGTGTGCTTAACCAAAACAAGACTCTTCGCTTACTTGAAAAGCAAGATGCCATTATCAAGGCTTTTCGCTCTTGGGTTTGGAAAGATGAGGCGCGTCGACTTGAACTTGAAAGAATATATGATATGAGGTATTCTTCAACTAAGGTGCGCCACTTTGACGGCTCATTTCTCAAATTTCCGAATATGAGTCCGAACATTTCCCTCTATCCATACCAAAGAAACGCAGTTGCACGCATTCTCTTAACTCCTAACACACTCCTTGCGCACGATGTTGGCTCAGGAAAGACCTACATTATGATTGCATCGGGTATGGAACTTAAAAGAATGAAGATTTCAAAGAAGAATGTCTATGTAGTGCCAAACAACCTTGTCGGTCAATGGCGTGACATCTTCCTATCTATGTATCCAAACGCAAAACTCCTTACCGTTGAGCCTAAAAACTTCGGTCCTTCAAAGCGCTTTTCTGTGCTTAAACGAATTCGTGATGAAGAGTTTGACGGTATTATAATGGCGTATAGTTCATTTGAACTTATCCCGACATCAAAAGAGTTCAAAATCAAGCATCTTGAAGAAGAACTCGAAGCATATAACAACTCAACATCTAAACTGTCAACTGACCGTTTCTCCGCTAAAAAGCGCTCTATTGAGAAGAAAATCAAGGAACTTGAACAGCAAACCGAAGTAAAACTCGGCAAGGTGTTCTTTGAAGAACTTGAAATCAACACCGTCTTTCTCGACGAGGCGCACAACTATAAAAATGTGCCTATTGCAACTCATGTTGAGCGTGTAAACGGCATTAGCGCAAGCGGTAGTTTGAAATGCAAAGATATGATGGAAAAACTTTCCTTCGTTCAAAGAACGAACGGGGGTAGAGGTGTTGTGCTTGCAACGGGAACACCTATTACCAACTCAATTACCGATGCATTCATTATGCAAAAGTATCTTCAAAACGGTGACCTTAAACTTCTCGGTCTTTCAAGTTTTGACGGTTGGATTGGTATGTTTGCCGAAATGCACACCGAATTTGAGGTCGATGTTGACACAAGTTCGTATAGACTTACATCTCGTTTTTCAAGATTTCACAACCTTCCCGAACTTACTTCTCTTTTCGCCTCGGTTGCCGATTTCCATATGGTTGACAAGAGTGCCGGCATTCCCGAATTTGACGGATATATCGACTCTATAACATCACCTAATCAGCAGTTTGAGGACTACTTGAAAGTTATCTCCGAGCGTGCCGACCAAGTGCGCCAAGGTAAAATTTCAAGAAAAGAGGACAACTTACTACTAATTACAACCGACGGGCGCAAGGCGGCACTTGATATGCGCTTAATTGACGACACAGTTACAGTCCCCTACGGCTCAAAGGTTGATAAGTGCGCTGAAAATATTTATAACATTTACAGATGCACGGCGAAGGATAGAAGCACACAACTTGTCTTTTGCGACTACTCAACTCCAAAAGACGGCTTTAACCTCTATGACGAACTAAAAGACACACTTGTAAACCTCGGTATTCCTGCGCACGAAATTGCATATATCCACTCCGCAACTACTCCGAAGTTACGAGAAGATATGTTCGAGGCGACAAGACAGGGTGATATTCGTGTTCTTATCGGTTCAACCTTCAAACTCGGTCTTGGCGTTAATGTTCAAGACAAACTAATTGCCGTTCACCACCTTGATGTTCCGTGGCGACCTGCCGATATGACTCAACGAGAGGGTCGTATTCTCCGTCAGGGCAACACAAACCAAAAGGTATTTATCTTCCGTTATGTAACTAAGGGAAGTTTCGACGCTTACTCGTGGCAACTGCTCGAAACTAAGCAACGATTTATTTCCTCTATTCTATCGGGACACCTTCTCGAACGCGACGGAAGTGACATTAGTGACACAGTTCTTTCCTATGCCGAGGTCAAGGCTATTGCAATCGGTAATCCGCTTGTCAAAGAAAGAGTTGAGGTTGCAAACAAACTCGACAAACTTGTAATTCTCAAACGAGAGAGTGTCAAGAGATTCGAGGCGCTATCGCAAGAGCGACTTGGCTTACCGCCTAAAATCGAGGCTCAAAAGGAAATTGTCGATAAGGCATACTCGGACAAAAAGGCGATTTTACCACTTGATACCGAGATGTCAAAGGAAGACAAGAACACATTTAGAGAGCAACTTGAATACGCAATCCGCTCAAATGTCCTTCTCACCAAGGAAACGGAACTTATGGAATACCGTGGGTTCAAGATTGTGTTGCCTTCGGGTATGAGTGCTGAAAAGCCGTTTGTTTGGCTTGTTGGCGAGGGCAAATACTATGTTGAATTCGGTGAGTCAAGCAAGGGTTATCAAATCCGTATCGACAACTTCCTCGACGGATTTGACAAGCACATTGAGAAACTTGAAAGCGGTCTTTGTGAACTTACCACAAGACTTGAACACATTGACATTTCTCTTGGTGAACCTGATGAGTATACCGAGAAAATTGAGAAACTTCAAAGGAAACTCAAAGCCCTTGACAAGCAACTCGGTGTTGCGTAACTTATCACTAATTTGCGCTAATTTTAACTAAATTTAACTAACTTTTGCTAATTTATACTAATTTTAGCAATTTAATCAACTTATCTATTAATTACGGCACACCGTGACAAGTGTCTCGGTGTGTCAAAAAGGAGTTTTTTAATGAAAGATTTCGGCAAAATTAACATTCCCGTTTTAAGTGTTGACAAGTGCGTTGAAACACTGTCACAAATTTACATCTCCGCATATGTTTCCGGTTCTCCGTTTAAGCGTGTGCCTTCGGTTATGTTGTGGGGTGCACCCGGTGTAGGTAAATCTCAACTTGTTCGCCAAATGGCAAGTGAAATCGAGGGGGCGACAGGTAAAACCTGTGTAGTTACCGATGTGCGTTTGCTCCTCTTTAACCCAATTGACCTTCGTGGTATTCCTACCGCAAATGCTGACAAAACTCTTGCGGTTTGGCTAAAACCGAAGATTTTCCAAATGGACGAGAGTGATGATGTAATTAACATTCTCTTCCTCGATGAAATTTCGGCAGCGCCTCAAAGTGTGCAAGCATCGGCATATCAAATCACGCTCGACAGGGTTGTTGGTGAGCATAAACTCCCCGACAACTGTATCGTTATCGGTGCGGGTAACCGCCTTACTGATAAGAGTGTATCGTATAAGATGCCAAAGGCACTTTCCAACCGTCTTTGCCACCTTGAAATTGAGTCTAATTTTGAGTCGTGGAAGCGTTGGGCGATAAATTCGGGCATTTCGCCAAAGGTTGTAGGTTTCCTGTCATTCCGTCCCGACCTTCTTATAGAAAATGACAATGCAAGTGACAATCACGCATTTCCAACTCCTCGTTCATGGGAAATGGTAAGCAATCTTCTCCACCTTGTCGGTGACGACCAAGATATGATTTACTCGCTTATTGCAGGTTGTATCGGTGGCGGTGTTGCAACCGAATTTTGCTCTTGGTGTAGGGTGTTTAGTAAACTTCCGCCCGTTGAGGATATATTCCTTGGCAAATATACTACTGTTCCAAGAGAAACCGATGTTCTCTATGCGCTAATTTCGGCTATGACCGCTTATGCAAGGGAACACAAGGACAACTCTCGCTTAATTGACCGCTCGGCATCTTATGCCATGGGACTTCCTGCCGACTTCTCGGTCGTTCTTCTCAAAAACTATATGGCAATTGATGAAAATTACAAAATGTTTCTTATGGGACTGCCAAACGGCGCTCGTTGGGTATCTTCAAAGGGGAAATTTTTAAATGGCACTTGATAACACAAAATTAAAAGAGTATGCAAACCGCATCCTCAATTCAAGACTTAGAATTCTTGCCGACCACGGCTTCTACGGTCTGCTTTTATCTCACCTATCTTTCGCAATAGATGAAACTATTGACACCGCCTCAACCGATGCGGAAAAGATATATTTCTCACCGAAATTTCTTGATGAACTCTCGGATAGTGAACTCGACTTCCTTCTCATGCACGAAGTTATGCATGTTGTTCTTCAACACTGTTTCAGAGGTTCGGAATACGACCAATTTCTTTTCAATGTTGCGTGCGATATTGTCGTAAATTCCAACATTTTAAAGTCGTGCGGTAACATTCTTAGCCGTATTACCTTGCGTTGCGAGGGTCAACCCGCTATGCACCTCACTCCCGACGGCAAAGAGGGACACCTCTACTCTGCCGAGGAAGTTTACCAAATGCTTATTGCGAAAGCAAGAAAACAAGGCTCGAAAAACGGAAATTCCAAAGACGGAAAAGGTAGTGGTGACGGCTCAGGCAGTGGCAACTCGGACAAAAACGACAAGGGCAAGAAAGGTAACGGTAAAAGCAACGCAAACGGCAAGTCAAAAGATAACGACAAAGATGACGGCAAAACAAAAGGTGATGGCGACGGCGACGGAAATGATGACAACTCGGAGCAAGGCAAGGGGGCAAAGAGCAAACGAAGTGATGGCGAATACACCCTTATTGATAGCCACGACAAGTGGAAAGAGGGTGATGAGTGCGAACTTCAAAACAAGTGGGCATCATATTTTGAGGACGCATTGAAGATTATCTCCGTTACCGAGGGGTCAACCGATTGCGGTTCACTCCCCGCATTTGCTCAAAGACTTCTAAAAGACCGTGAAAAACCGCAAGTCAACTGGAAAGAGGCGCTTCACAACTTTATCCAAGAAGAAGTAAACGACTACTCATTCTTCCCACCCGACAAGCGATTTGGCGATAGCGACTTTTTCCTTCCCGACTTTAACGATACGGAAGAAAGAGTTAAAAATATCTTGTTTATGATTGATACCTCGGGTTCTATGACCGACCAAATGATAAGCAAGGCATATGATGAAATTTATGGTGCTATTGAGCAATTCAAGGGACGACTTGAAGGCTATCTCGGTTTCTTTGACGCAGTGCCTGTGCCTGCCAAACCGTTTTCAAGCATTAAGGAACTTGAAATCATTCGCCCATTCGGTGGCGGTGGCACAAACTTCCACTGTGTGCTTTACTACGCACTTCACGAAATGGAAGAACCCCCTGCAAGCATCATAATTCTAACCGACGGCTATGCCCCGTTCCCCAAAGAACAAGACGCAAACGGCATTCCCGTTATGTGGGTAATCAATAACGAAGAGGTCACTCCCCCTTGGGGCAAAATTGCTCGAATTTCCATTGATTAATATCAAAAAAGAACTCCAAACGGAGTTCTTTTTTTGGTATTTGGTTAATTTTTATTCCTTGGTGTTCTTATTCCTCGCTATCGGTGTTTCCTTCGATTATTTTGAGGGTGGAAACATCATCAAGTTCGGTGATTTCACGGAGTTTTGAGTTTATCATTCGGGTGCGAGTGCCGACGAGTTTTTCGATTTCATCGTTTGCCTCTCCAAATTTCTTTTGGGCGCGAAGTAGGACTTCCCCAAATTTTGAAAACTCGGTTTTGACTGCACCAAGAAGGTCGAAAACTTGACTTGAACGCTTTTGAATTACGAGCGATTTAAATCCGACTTGAAGTGCGTTTAGAAGTGCGGTCAAGGTTGACGGCCCTGCGATATTTATCTTATAATCCCGTTGAAGTTCCTCGAAAAGTCCCATATCAAGCGCCTCTACATAAAGACCTTCGATTGGCAAGAACATAATTGCAAAATCGGTTGTTCTCGGTGGCTCAATATACTTATCGTGTATTTTTTTAGCAAATGTTTTGAGCGATGTGCGAAGTGATTTTTTTGCGTTGTCGTAGCGCGCTTTATCAAGAGCGTCGCTTGCCTCTTTCATTTCGTGATATGCTTCAAGCGGGAACTTTGCATCAATTGGCAAATAGATAAATTCATCTCCCACGCCGGGCATTTTAATCGCAAACTCAACAGGGTCGTGACCATTTGATTTGGTAACGAAATTCGTTTCGTATTGGTCGGCGGTAAGAGTTTCGGAAATTATATTACCGAGCGCAATTTCACCAACGATACCTTTCGTTTTAACATTAGTTAGCACACGGTTTAGCGAACTTACATCTTTTGCAAGTCCTTTGATTTCACCAACTGCCCCCTTGACCTCACCGATTTGCGAAATCACGCTATCAAACGACGCTTTAAGTCGTGCCGAGAGTGTTGCGTCAAGTTTTTCATCAACCGCTTTTTGAATTAGGTCAAGTTTTTCGTTGTTTTGCTTGCGAATTGTGTCAAGTCCTGAACTTAACTGTAAAACAAGTGCCTCATTGTTCTTTGCGCTTGCCTCGATAATGCTTTTGAAGTTGTCATTTATTGCATTGATTACGGCAATATGGTTCTCACCAACCGATGTGCGAACTTGCTCAACTCGTTTTTCGATAACTTCAATTTGGTCCTTTACCGATTGAATGAGCGCATTATTAGATGCACTAACCGACGAGGAAACGAGTGAGGTCATTTCGCTCAAACCGTCACGAATTTCCTTGCGCACCGCTCCCGTGTCAGCCCCTGTTCCGCCCGATTTTCTTACAAAAATCAAATACCCCACGCACAAAAGAAGAAGTGCGCTTAAAATTAGGTTTATAACTATCAAAATTTCCATAATTTACCCCCAAAAGTTTAGTTATTTTAATTTTAACATAAAAAATCACCCTTTTCAACACGAAGTTGCCCCCTCGTGTCGCAAAAATTTCACATATTACAAAACAACGAAAGAAATGCGCAACAAAAATCTTGCATTTTAAGTGTGTATATGGTAAAATTAACATGGGAAAATAAGTGCTTAGCACAAGAAATATATGAGGTCATTATGAGAAAAACGAAAATTGTATGCACAATAGGTCCTGCGTGTAATAATGAGCAGACCCTTACAAAAATGGCGAAGGCGGGAATGAATGTCGCAAGACTTAACTTCTCTCACGGAACGCACGAGGACCATCAAAATAATGTTAATATGCTTAAAAAGGTCAGAGAGGAACTTGATGTGCCTCTTGCGATAATGCTTGACACGAAAGGTCCTGAATACCGTATCGGCACTTTTGCAAACGGAAAGGAAACGGTAAAAGACGGCGACACCTTTACATTCACCACACGCGATGTTATTGGAAGTGATAAGATAGTTTCGGTAAGTTACAAACATCTAAACGATGAACTTGATGTTGGTGACAAAATCCTTGTAAACAACGGACTTTTGGTGTTTAGAGTTGAGAAAATTGAGGACACCGAGATTGTTTGCACAGTTGAGGCGGGCGGTGAAATTTCAAACCGCAAGAGTATGGCTTTCCCCGGTAAAGTAATGAGCCAAATTTACCTTAGCGAACAGGACAAGCGCGACATTCTTTTCGCTATTGAAAACGACCTTGAATATATCGCACTCTCCTTCGTTTCAAGAAAGCAAGATATTATAGATGTTAAGAATTTCCTTGAAGAACACGACTGTTCAAACATCGGTCTTATCGCAAAGATTGAAAATCAATCGGGTGTTGATAATATCGAGGAGATTTGCTCCGAGTGCGACGGAATTATGATAGGCAGAGGCGATATGGGTGCCGAAATCGCATTTGAGGAAGTGCCTGCAATTCAAAAGAAACTCATCACCAAGTGCCGTATGCTTGGTAAACGAGTTATTACCGCTACTGAAATGCTTGAAAGTATGACAAATAACCCTCGCCCAACAAGAGCCGAGATTTCCGATGTTGCAAACGCGGTATTTGACGGCACAAGTGCAATAATGCTTTCAGGCGAAACTGCTGCGGGTAAATATCCTGTGCTGACCGTTCAGACAATGTCAAAAATTGCCGAGCAAGCGGAAAAGAGTGTTGATTACAAGAAAATTTTCTATACCACCGAGTTCAAAATCAAGAACTCCATGGACGCAATTTCACACTCCGTTTGCGGAATGGCTATGGATATTGAGGCTAAGGCAATCGTTGTTTGCTCAATGTCGGGAATGACCGCAAGAATGGTTTCGCGTTTCCGCTCCCCTGTTGATATTATCGGTCTTAGCGTAAACGAGAAAACTTGGCACCAACTTTCGCTTTCATGGGGCGTTATCCCCGTAATGTGTGAACTTTATCCGCAAATTGAGGTGCTTTTCTACACCGCTAAAAAGATTGCAAAGGATAAACTTAAACTCTCCAAGGGCGACAAAATCGTTATCACAGGCGGTTCTCAAACAGGCGCAAGTGGAAATACTAATACAATCAGAATGGAAAACATATAAAAAAATCCTCGCAAAAGCGAGGATTTTTTATGCAAAATTCGGAATTCGGAATGCGGGATTCGGAATGAATTGCACCTGTGGTGCATGAATTGTCACTTTGTGACATGAATTGACCTACGGTCATGAATTGTGCTTTGCACATGAATTGTTCGCAAGCGAACATGAATTGGCTAACGCCATGAAGAAAATTGCTCGGGGAATATCGAAGCAATTTCCCAAAAGTTAGGAGCGATTGCTTCAAATCCCAACTGCACAATCACATTCCGAATTCCGAATTCCGCACTCCGAATTCGAGTGCCTCGGGAGGCACTCGGTTCACCTGCGGTGGTCCACCGTGAGGTCGGTTTTGCGGACAATTTCACGGACTTTTAGGACAAGGGACGGAGAAACGGAAAGTTCATCAATTCCCATTTTCAAAAACCGCTCTGTGAGGGAAATATCACTTGCGATTTCACCGCAAATTCCTATCCAACCACCGCATTTATGGATACATGTCGCACAATATTCGATTAGGCGAAGCACCGCCTCGCTATGTGTGTCGCAAAAATCGTCAAGTTCATTATTTTGCCTATCAACCGCCAAGGTGTATTGCGTTAGGTCGTTTGTGCCGACGCTAAAAAAGTCAACAAGGGGCGCAAGGCGGTCACTGATTATTGCCGAGGCGGGTGTTTCTATCATAATTCCAATCTCGATATCCTCACTGAACGAAATGCCCTCACGCAAAAGTTCGGCTTTTGCATCGGCGATGAAGTCACGAATGCGGAAAATCTCTTGTTCACTCGTTATCATAGGGAACATAATGGCAAGATGACCGAACAAAGACGCACGAAGAAGGGCGCGGAGTTGCGTTTTGAAAATATTGGGGTGAGCAAGGCAAAGGCGAATTCCTCGGAGTCCCAAGGCGGGGTTTTCCTCTTTTTCAAGCCCAAGATACGGCACATTTTTATCCGCACCGATGTCAAGTGTGCGAATTATCACTCGCTTACCACCCATTGATTCAAGCACGGTTTTATAAATCTCGAACTGCTCATCTTCGCTTGGCGGTGTGTTTCTTGCAAGGAAGATAAATTCGCTCCTAAAAAGTCCTATTCCCTCGGCATCACCGACAAGGGCATTTGCAACATCACGCACATCGCCAATGTTTGCATAAAGCATAATCTTTTTACCGTCGACAGTTATCGTATCTTTGCCCTTTAACCTCTTTAAAAGTTCCTTTTTCTCCGTATCTTCTCGAATAAGGGTTTTAATTCGCATAATTTCGCCATCATCGGGGCGAACGATAACCTCACCCGTATATCCGTTTATGCAAAGCGTATCTCCGTCGCAAATGCAGTCAATAAACGACCCGCCAAGCCCTATAATAGCGGGAATTCCCATGCTCCGTGCAAGGATTGATGTGTGTGAATTTGGCGAACCCTGTGCGCATAAAAACCCCTTAATGCGTGACACATCAAGCGTCACGGTTTCGCTTGGCGTAAGGTCGTGAGCGCACAGGACCGTGTCGTTGTCAATTTCCAAATTTGCCCTTCCGAGAAGGTGAGAAATTATCCTTGATGAAACATCACGAATGTCACTTGCCCTTGCTTTTAAGTATTCATCGTCCATTGATGAAAAGAGGTATTCGAAATTTTCACTCGCGCGGGCAACGGCAAACTCCGCATTTGATGAGTTTCGTTTTATAATCTCCGTTATCGCATCGCAAAAATCCTCATCGTCAAGCATCATAAGGTGAATATTGAAAATTTGCGCATTCGCCTCGCCCACTTCCCTTTTTGCCTTTTCGTAAATTTCGGTTAACTCTTGCCTCGTTTTTTCTTTTGCGACCAAAAATCGTTCATTTTCGCTCGCTGGGTCGCTTATTTTTATCATTTCGGTTGCGGTCCGTTCCTTTTTTATGACTCTCGCCTTGCCGATTGCGACGGCGGAGTAAACGCTTTTTCCTTTAAATCGTAGCATATTTTTTCTCCTTTGTTCGCCCTTTTTCTTTGATATTTTTCCCAATGGTGAGCAAAATATTTATAAATTAAAAAAATAAGTTGCTTTTCCTTGATTTTTTTGACCTATTATGATAAAATTTAAGTGCAATATGATGTCAAGCACGGTGCAAATTTAGACACATATAAGGAGTAATTATGGCAAAATATCTTGAAATTCCATTCCCAACCGTTAAAAATCCTTTCGACGGTCACATTCATATTCACAAATGGAAAGAGGACGGAAGTGACAAAACATATATCCACGGTCTTGAAGAATACAGGCAAAAGTGCGGTCTTAAATATATCGCCCTTGCCTCGCTACCGTCGGGAAATCCAATTCCTGCGCCAAGAGATGTTAGTAACAACATTATGTGCGCTTTTTATAAAATAGCAAACGAAAACACATTTGCCTATGGTGGATATATTTATCCGTCTTATCCCGTAAGCAGTAACGATATGAAAAATATGGACCTTGAAACGCAACTTGATGAACTTTACGCAATCGGTTTTGACGGTGTTAAAATGCTTGAAGGCAAGCCAAACCTTTATGCAAAAGTGGGTCAAGCGCTTGATGGCGAATTTTTTGATAAAGCGTTTGAAAAGTTGGAAAAGGAAAGCACATATATCTTAATGCATGCCATTGACCCTGAGAGTTTTTGGCACAATCCCACCGAGGAGAGTATTCAAAAAGGTTGGTATTACGGTGACCAAACGAAATTCCCGACAAGTGACGCAATTTATGAGCAAATTGACAATATTCTTGCAAAATATCCGAAACTCAATCTTTGCTTGGCGCACTTCTTCTTTTGCTCCGAAAAACCCGAAAAACTTGCAAAAATGCTCGACAAGTATGAGAATTTGACAGTAGACATCACCCCCGGCGGTGAGATGTATATCAGTTTTGATAAGGATAGAGAGTATTTTAGAGAATTTTTCACTAAATATCAAGATAGAATTCATTTCGGCACGGATATGGACTATTCTCCGTTTATCGAGGCGGGTGTGTGGCTATGCGATAGAGTTTACCGTTTCCTTGCAACTGATGAACCACTCTCGTCTTTCGACGACCATATTATCACAGGTCTTGCCCTCGACTCCGAAGTTGTGCAAAAAATTTGCTCCGATAACCTACTTAAAAAACTCGGCACAAAGCCACGAGAAATAAACAAAGACGCACTTAAAAAGTATATTGAAAAGTATCGCCACCTTATTGTCGATAAGGAACTTGCAAAATATATTGATGAACTTTGCGAAACATATCTTAACTAATCATCATAATAAAAAGGTCACTTCGTTTTGAAGTGACCTTTTTAAGATATTGCCAAGCGAGGAAAGGAGATTTTTGGAAAACCTAATGGAATATAGGTAAGGAAAAACTCGCTCGGCTCATCTTGTGTCTTAATTATACCACTTGAAAACGGCTACGGGGTCACAAATGGTGCGACACCAAAAGAAATA
The DNA here is from genome assembly GCA_045578005.1 of Eubacteriales bacterium. GTDB lineage: Bacteria > Bacillota > Clostridia > Oscillospirales > CAG-272 > RGIG2000. Next base: position 27,436 of record JAZNJK010000176.1, read on the forward strand.
TCAAAAAAATTTCAAAAAAGCCCTGTCCCCCTTGAAATGACTTGCATATAGTGGTAAAATTATAGTAACAAAAGCGCACTTGCGCAAAGGGCCGAGGTAACAAAATGAATGTTTTATGTATAGGAAACAGTTTTTCACAGGACGCAACAAGATATTTACATCAAATTTCAGATGATGAAATTTTCGTGCGCAATCTTTATATTGGCGGTTGCTCTCTTGAAACGCATGTGAACAACATTAAGGAAAACAACGCTTTTTACGAATACCAAAAGAATGGTAGAAAACTCAAAATGACATCAATAAACGATGCGCTCAAAAAGAAAAAATGGGACTATGTCACCATTCAGCAAGTTAGCCATTTTAGTGGAATGGTTGAAACTTATGAGCCGTTTATTGGCTACATTATCGACTACATAAAAAATGAATGTCCGAGCGCAAAAATCGTATTCCATAGGACTTGGGCATACGACCCAAAATCAACTCACGGTGGTTTTGTCACTTACAATAACGACACAAATTATATGTTCGAGAGAATTATAGAAGCGACTGATATTATCACAAAGAAATACTCTCTTGATATAATTGACAATGCAACCGCAATCCAAAAAGCGCGTGAACTTGATGAATTCAACCCCGAAAAGGGCGGTGTTAGTATCAACCGTGACGGTTTCCACCTCTCTCTCGACTATGGCAGATACCTTGCGGGGCTTACTATGTTTAAGTATTTCACAGGCAAAAGTGCAACCGTTGTCACCTATGCCCCCGACGATACCGATCCCAAAATCATCGAAAAACTCAAATCCCTCTAAGCAGGCAAGCGCCTGAGGCAAAAGCCGACTTCGTGCAGTCTGGATTGCTTCCATTCTCCCCGAGCAATATTCTTTATGGCGTTAGCCAATTCATGACCAAAGGTCAATTCATGTCACAAAGTGACAATTCATGTGCGAAGCACAATTCACGACAGCGTGCTGTCAATTCATTTGCGTATCGTTAGGAGAACATATGTATACTGAACTACAACAAAAATATATGAAAGGCACATACCCTGCAAACCTTCTTCGTGCGATTTTTGAAATTGAGCCGAGCGAAGACGAGATTGACCTTGCTTTCGGTGACGAGGCGGTGTCCCTTTCAGATGAAGTAAGAATTGAGTTAAATGCAAAACTCAACACCCTAAACTGCACGGAAAGTAGAGTTATCCACCTTCTCTTCCGTTTCAAACCGACACTTGAAGAGGCGAGTGCGGAACTAAACAAGCCCATCGACGATATTATTGAACTTGAAACAAGAGCAATTACAAAACTCCGCCACCCATCACGCACAAAAGACCTCGAACAGTTTAAATACCTTTTAAACCTCTAAAACATCTAAAAAGCCGACACATAGTCGAGTCCCTACAAGGGATTCGACAACTAAATAAATCCTAAACGGATTTGTGATATTCGTCTAACGACGAGTGATATTGCCTATCGGCAGTGTTGCCGAGCAACTTTAGTTGCGAACGCCAACTGCCTTGGCAGTTATATTTGCCTACGGCAAGTTGTGGATTTATTTAATATAACTTC
>JAZNJK010000177.1:0-10828 GCA_045578005.1 Eubacteriales bacterium
ACAGGGATATGTGCTTTACATTTCATCATCGCTCGGTTCGAGTTTTGAAATGCCGATTTCTCCCGATCAATACGACAGGTTTGACCTTGACCAAGGCGAGATAATTGATGATGAACATTTTCTCAAAATTAGAGAGGAGCACCTTTTTGACAACGCTCGTCGTCACGCATTTTCCATACTTTCTTACGGAGAAAACAACAAGAAAATGCTTGTTATGAAACTCCAAAAGCAAGGTTTTTCAAGAGAACTTTGTGAGAATGTTGCAATTTATATGGAACATCGCGGTTACATTGACGAGAAAAAGCAAATGGGACTTTTGATTGACACATATCTTAAAAAGAAATACGGAAGAATTAAGATAGTTGAGGAGTTAATCTCCAAGGGATATCTACGCAAAGAGGTTTCCGAATACACAAAGGAAGCGCTTAAAGATATCAATTTTGCCGAGAATTGCGCTTGGATTTTGGAACACAAATACAATCCACTCCCTACCGAGCCTGTCGAAATTCAAAAGATGATGCGTTCACTTATGAGTTACGGTTACGGTGTTGGCGAAATTAAAGAGGCTATTAGAATTTTTCAATCGGCAAGTGAGTGAGCCGAACAAACTAAAAAAGAGGAATATTTATGCTTAAAATAGGCTTTGTGTCGCTTGGTTGCCCTAAAAACCAACTCGATACGGAGGTTATGCTCGGGCATATTGCGAATGCGGGATACGAAATCACGCCTGAGGAAACTGAGGCGGATATTGTCGTAATCAATACTTGCGCCTTCATTGAAGAGGCGAAAAAAGAGGCTATTGACAACATTCTCGACATTGCGTGGCTCAAAGAACATAACAACTTAAAGGGAATTATTGTCACGGGTTGCTTGGCTGAGCGCTACCGTGATGAAGTCGCCCGTGAAATGCCTGAGGTTGATGCTATTCTCGGCACAGGAAGTGTGCATAGTATCGTTAGCGCAATCGAGGCAGTTTCTCGTGGGGAGAGATTTTTGGAATTTAAGGATAAAAACGAGGTATCTCTTGGTGGAGATAGAATTGTCACCACAGGTGATGCCATGGCATACCTTAAAATTTCCGAGGGTTGCAACAATAGATGCACCTACTGTGCAATCCCCGATATTCGTGGAAAATTCCGTTCTCGCCCGATGGACGACATTATAAAAGAGGCAAAGGAACTTGTTTCGGGGCTTGGAATTAAGGAACTTGTCGTTGTAGGACAGGACACAACCGCATACGGTATTGACCTATATGGAAAATATGCACTTGCGGAGTTACTTCACAGGCTCGAAACTGAAACCGATGTGTCGTGGATAAGGATTTTGTATTGCTATCCCGACAAAATTACTCCCGAACTTATAGAGGAGTTTAAGAATAACAAAAAACTTGTTCCATATATTGATTTGCCAATTCAACATATCAGTTCGAAAATTCTCAAAAGAATGAACAGACGCGGTGACGGTGCGCTCGTGCGTAGCGTTATTAAAAAATTGCGTGATGAGGTTGAAAATATTTCAATCCGTTCAACCGCTATTGTTGGTTTCCCCGGTGAGAGCGAAGAGGACTTTTTGGAACTTTGCGAGTTTATAAAAGAGGCGAAATTCGACCACTTTGGCGCGTTCCCCTATTCAAGAGAGGAAGGGACACCCGCATACAACTTCGAGGACCAAATTGATGAACAAGTAAAACAGGATAGATACGATATTTTAATGTCCCACCAACTTGAAATCAGTGAGGCACTCTTGCAAGAAAAAATCGGCAAGAAAATGACCGTTCTTGTAGAGGCGTTCGACCCTGTAAGTGAGGCATATTGCGCCCGTAGTGCCGATAATGCCCCCGATATAGACGGAAAAGTCTTCATTAGCGCACGAAAAGGCGCACTCACCGAAGGCGAGTTTGTAACGGTGGAGGTAATAGATGCCCTTGACTACGACCTCATTGCGGTTATCAGTCGTTGATGACGGCGTTATCCTGCGTTGGGCTTCAACCACGACCTTGACTATCACAAAAGATAGCCGTCGCCCGTGGTTTCCAGTCCGCCTTGTCTAACTTGTCCTGAACGCCTGATAACACGGCTTCGGGCAAGAGTTTAAAAATAGTTTGATTTTATTTTAGTTTCTTTTTGTTTTACTTTTTCTTTTCTTAAAGAAAAAGTGAAGGAAAGGTGTGGTTATTATGAATTTACCAAACAAATTAACAATGTTAAGAGCGATACTTGTGCCTGTATTTATGGCGTGTTCGCTTTACATCAAAAATCCACTTGTTTGTGGACTTGTATCGGCGGGAGTATTTGGAATTACCGCGCTTACCGATATGCTTGACGGAAAAATTGCAAGAAAATACGGACTTGTGACCAACTTCGGCAAATTTATGGACCCACTTGCCGACAAATTTATGGTTTTTGCCGCACTTTTAGTTGTCACAGTTAAGAGCAGTGGCGCATTACAACAAGTAATGATTTGGGCAAGTGCAATCGTATTCCTTCGTGAACTTGGCGTTACATCAATCCGCCTTGTGTGTGCAAATAGCGAGGTTGGAGTTGTTGCAGCAAGTTGGTTTGGAAAGTGCAAGACAGTTACTCAAATTGCCGCAATTATCGTGCTACTTTTAGAGCCTATATTTATGTTTTATGTCTTCGACACAAAGTTTATCGCATCATATGTGCTTGTTTTCGCAATGGTTGTAATGACCGTCGGCTCAGGAATTGACTACCTCAAAACATATTGGAGCGTTCTTTCAAAGGACAAATAATTAAATCTTTTACAAATTAAGAGTAAATGTGCAAGATTTTGCCTTGTCCGTTTACTCTTTTTTTCTTTCTTCTTGAAAAACGGGTTTGGTTATGTTAAAATAATACTATGCCCGACGGGAATGGAACGAAAAAAGAAAGGGGAGCGCAAGTGAAACGGATTTTAGTGACTATATGTATCGCATTTTTGCTTATTTTTGCACTTGTTTCGTGTGGTGAGGAAAAGGAAATTTCCGTAAAATACGAGGCGGGTGAGGGCGGAAGCGTTGTTGGAATGCTTTATCAGTTCAAGTTTTCAAACGAGCGTGTTACATTTGAGGCGGTCGAGGCGAAAGCAAACGACGGCTATGTGTTCGTTTCTTGGAGTGACGGTCTTGGTGAGGCAAGACGGCAAGATAAACTATCAAACAGTGCCACATTTACCGCCATTTTTGAACGGCTTCCCATAACGGTTGAATATACTTCAAGTAACGGTGGCACGATTGAGGGCAACGCAAGTCAAACGATAAATCAATACGAAACAACAACCGAGGTTGAGGCAATAGCCGACGATGGTTACCGTTTCGTATCGTGGGACGACGGCAATACAAACCCCAAAAGGAGCGATATTGCAACTGAAAATCGCACACATATCGCACAATTTGAGAAAATTCCCACGGCAACAGTCATTTATTTGTCGGGCGAGGGCGGATATGTCACGGGCGAGAAAGAGCAAGAAATTATAATAGGCGAGCGCACTTCACCCGTCACCGCGGTAGCGAATGAGGGATATCGTTTTATGGGTTGGAGTGACGGAAAACTCTCAACCGAAAGGCGCGACACCCCCGATGAAGATGTCACATATACCGCAATCTTTCATAGATATTATAACATCACAGTATCGTCAGCAAATACCGACCTTGGCTATGTCAGTGGCGAACTAAAACAGGTCGTTGCCGATGGCGAGAATATGAGCGTTGTAACCGCCACCGCCACAAAGAATGGTTATAAGTTCCTTTGTTGGTCAACGGGCGACACATCTCCCGCCCTCTCAATAACTCCAACCGACGACCTCGACATCAAAGCGATATTTATCGAGGACAATCGTGAACTTCCCGTTTTGTCAATAAGGACGGAGAATTTTACCCCTATAACATCGAAAAATGACTACCTAAATTGCACTGTCACTGCCTCGAATTCCGAGCATAACTTCTTTGATTTGATGGCACAGGTGCGCGGTAGAGGAAATACCTCTTGGGAAGAGAGCGACAAAAAGCCATATAAACTGAAATTCGAAACAAAAACCGACCTTTTCGGTCACGGCAAGGCGAAAGACTGGACACTTATCCCGAATTATACCGACAAGAGCCTTGTTAGAAATTACCTTACATATATGACCGCAAAGGAATTTTCGCACCTTGTCGAAACGCCCGATGTAACGCTTATTGAACTTTGGGTAAATGAGGAATATAGGGGAGTGTATCTTCTTTGTGAGCAAATCGAGGTTGGCGAGGGCCGTGTTGATGTAACGGAAAGTTACTCCGCCATTGATACAGGTTACCTTATCGAACTTGACGGAAGGGGTGACGGTGTCGGATTTAGAGTCCGGACCTCTCTTGCGTGTAACCAAGGTCCAAACGGTGGCTCATATGAGCGAATTTATGTTATGAAATTCCCCGACCCCGATAGCGAATTTTTCAAGCAGTCGCATATTGACTATATCAAAGCATATGTTGAAAACTGTATGCGTGCGCTTGAAGGAAATGATTACGAAAAGGTTAAACAACTTATTGATGTTGACTCCTTTGCACAGGCGTATATCATCTTTGAAATCTTCCGTGGTGCTGATGTTGGTTGGTCAAGTTTCTTTGTCCATAAAGACGCAGGGGGCAAGATGGAGTGCGGACCTGTGTGGGATTTTGATAGAGCCATGGGCAATATCGACTATAACCCAGATGCACTGAATCTTGATAACCTGTATGCGAAAAATAACAACGAATGGTTTTACGGACTTTTGCGCTTTGAGGAGTTTGAGGCGCTTGTGACGAAGTATCTTCACGAATATAAAAGCACGATTGAGGCGACCTTGTCCGAGTCGTTTAACTATATTTTCTCGTGTCCACAGGCGTTCAATCGCAACTTTGAAAAATGGGATATTTTAAACATCTATGTCCGCCCAAACTGTTCTGAAATGACAAAAATCAAAACTTGGGAAGGACAGGTCGAGTATGTCCGCACCTACCTCGAAAGGTCGCTTGCATACCTCATCTCGCAATACCCCGCCCCGAATGGGGCGTAATGAATTGCAACCTTGCGGTTGCATGAATCGACACTTCGTGTCATAAATGTTCCGTTGGAACATGAATTGCCTTCGGCATTAAGTTAGTTGCAATTCAATTCATGTGCCAAAGGCACGATTCATGTCGACTTGTCGACAATTCATGAAAGTAACGCTTTCAATTCATGCACTTGTGCGCAATTCATAACAAAAAACAGCCACATATGTGGCTGTTTTTGTGTTTTAAGAATAACTACTTGACTAAGGTTGAAAGCATAATCTTTGCGCTTGCCACATTAGTAGCAAGAGGAATTGATTGAACATCGCAAAGGCGCAAAAGTGCGCTAACATCAGGCTCGTGAGGTTGAGAGGTAAGTGGGTCACGAAGGAAGACAATAAGGTCAAGTTTTCCCTCGGCAACCATAGAGCCGATTTGTTGGTCACCGCCAAGCGGTCCGCTCTTCATTCTATTAACATTAAGTCCGGTTTCGCCCATTACAAGAGTTCCCGTAGTTCCCGTAGCATAAAGTTCGTGGTGAGCAAGAACATCTTTGTATTCGATGGCGAGTTTAATCATATCGTTTTTTTTCTTATCATGGGCAATTAGTGCAATCTTCATTTTTTTGAGAGGTGATAAGCGGCGAACTTCGTTGTTGCTCCTCAATGACGACCTTGACGCACGAAAAGTGCGCCTGCGCCCGTCATTTCCGGTGCGCCTAGAATTTCTTGCTTCTAACCTCTCAAAATACGACTTCGGATTTTTGGGAGGCTCACCTAATTCCTTTCTGTTATTTATTTGTTTTTGGTTTCTTTTTGCTACTTTTTCTTCTCCCAAAGAAAAAGTAGAATAAAATTAAATCTCACAAGAGAGAGAAATATCGGGTTTAGTTGTTTCGTAGATTTCGCCGTTTGGAAGGTAGATGACTTTTCGTGTTTCGGGTTTAGATTTAACGAGGATAGAGAAAGTGTCGCCCTGTTTCTTCCAAGAAACGAAGATATCACCGCCGATTGAGGAAACTGTTCCTCTTGCGCTATCTCTTCCTTTGATATACGGTTTAATCGAAACGGATTTTTCATTCACATCATAAGTGCGAACACCAAGGACAGTTGCGCTAAATTCATAGATAGCAAGTGCGCCCCATGCGTGGCAATCACTACGGGAACTTGTTGGTGTTTCGGGGATAGTTGTGCAGTTGAATTTGAGAAGAGAACGGTATGAGTCCATCATTTCCTCGGTCTTATCGAACATATCAACCGCTTCAAGGGCTCTGAAATAGAAATACGCAAACGCATAGGTTGCTTTCGCATCGAGGTTTAGCGAGTTTTCCATAATCTTGCGAGCCTTGTTTTTCTTTGCAGTGCCACTTAAAACGCACCAAGTTTGCATATGTTGTGAGTAGCGTGAGTGAACAAGGTCATCAGCATATAGACCTTTTTCCTCATTCCAAAAATACTTATTAGTATTCTCGCAAATCATATCGGCAAGTGCGGTATATTCCTTTGCAACATCGCCCCTACCACAAACTGCGTTAAGTTTTGATGCACAGCGTAGGAAGTAAGCCATCATAGGATTGTAAATTCCAATCTCACCACCATCAACATCAACAGGCACACCGCCATCGTTTTTGCCCTCAACATACTTCCAAGGGGTTGCCCAGTCAACGAAATTCCAATACTTGCTTTGACCTACAAGACCTTGCTCGGTCATATGCTTTCTAAACCATTCAATAACACCGTCCATTGCACGAAGGTGAGAACGGACAAGGGAAGTGTCGCCAAAACGGATATAGTGCGCATACACCATAAAGATAAAGTAGAATTGGAATGACGGAATATGTTGGTCGCCAACTGACGGAGTTCTTGACGGCATAAGACCGTCGGCATGTTGTGCGTGGGCGAAGTCCGTCATCGCTTTACGGGCGAGTGCGTCATCATCGGTAAGTTGGTAATTATAAAGCATTTGAAGGGAAGTGTCCATTGCGTATTGAAGTTGCTCATAGAATGGGCAATCCTCGTATGTTTCGTGCATACAGCGTTGAAGTGTGCGCACACTGATATCCCAAAGACCGTTGTCGTCCGCTCTTCCGAAATCGTAGTCGGTGCGAGGGGACATCGGGTAGTTAACCTCGGTGAATTTTACGAGTTCTATCGATACATCCCCCGTCTTTTCTACCTTTATAAAGCGGAAACATCTAAACCAAAACGGGTCAAATATGTATTCGCCATCAACGACAACAGTGTCAATCATTTCACGGCAAATACCTTTTGTGCGGTCAGTTCTATCACCGTTTGTCTTGCCCTTGTCGGAGTCGAAGCATTCAAGATATACAAGGTCAACACTTCCTTTTCCGCTAACTTTAAAGCGAGGGAAACCAAATGTTAGATACGGAACTTCAAAAAATTCGCCATCAAAGGAAATCATGCTCGTTTTGTCTTGGAAATCAAGCATAGGAATAGGGCGCTCAAAGAGGAAACATTTGTTTGTAGAGCCCCACCAGTAGTGGTCCGCCTCACCGTTAGAAATGCCTGTGCGCACCTGTGCTTGAACGAATTTTGCCTCTTTTACAGCCACAGAGTCGTGTTTTTCTCTTGTTGTGGCATCGTGACAGGAGCGCGCGCTTATATGCTCAATTCCGTCAACCTTGCAAACGAGCCAACTGTCGTCGGTTTTGATAACAGTGTCGCCAACTACAAGTTCAAGGGCGAAAAGCATCGCACCAACTCGTAGCACGCCCGCGATAGGCGACATTTTACCTTCCATATCGGTAGAAACGAGTTGAAGGACCTCGGCAAAAATTTCGTTTTCGCCGACTTTGAGGAACTTTGTTACATCAACGGAATCAAAGTATGTAGCCTCGCGTGTGCCTTTACAAGGACCGACGCAAACAAGCGCACCATTAATGTAAAGTCTGTATCGTGCCTGTGCCGAAACCTCAACAAAAGAGGCAGAAACAGCATCAAGCGAAAATGTTTTTTTGAAAAAGTAAGTTTTGTTATCAGAGGCACTTGCCTCAGGGTGGGTTATCCAAACGCACTGTTTCATTTTTTTGAGAGGTGTTTTAGCCGTTGATGACGGCGCAATCCTGCGTTGGGCTTCAACTGCGACCTCGACTATCCCAAAAGATAGCCTTCGCCCGCACTTTCCAGTCCGCCTTGTCTTGCTTGTCCTGAACGGCTAAAATGTGCCGTTGGATTTTTCAAGGACTAAAACACGGTTTCCTTTCATATTAGTTTGTTTTTTAGTTTGGTTTCTTTTTGCTACTTTTTACGACTCGCTACGCTCCCTTGTATACTACACACTTACTAAAACAAGTTTTAGAGTGTGAAAGAATCTTCTCCCAAAGAAAAAGTAGAAATCAATCAATTATTTCGCAAATGTATACCCTATGAAATCCGCCATTTTCGTAGAATTTGAGGGGGGAAGTGTCGATAAAACACTCTTTTTGCATATCCTGTGCGTAGAGTTTTTTGAGTTTTAGAGTTGCGACGGCATCATCGAAGAAGACCGCGCCTTGTTCATCAGTTGTGAATTTCAGGTCACAAGTTGCGATTTTATCGGTATCTCTGCCCGATTTTGTTCCGCAAATGCGAAGGGTGTTTGCCCTTTCTTTACCGAAGAACGACAGGGTGAGAATATCACCGTTTTCGCAAAATTCGTAGGTATATCGCTCGGGACGGACAAAGACGAAACATACTTTTTTGCCCCAAAGAGTGCCGTAACCGCCCCACGAAACGGTCATTGTATTAAATTTTCCGCTTTTGCTTGTAGCGGAAAGAAGTGCGCCACCGTTTATGAGTTCGGCAAAGTCGCCATCACAAAGTGCGCAAATTGAGTTTTTTCTATCCATAAAATCTCCCTTCTTCTCAAATAATAGTATATAAAAAATTTCGCCAATAGTCAATAATATTTACAAATTATTTCCAAAAAAGCGATATATTTTGGCTAATTTGCGAAATTCTCTTGACTTTTTTTATATAATATTATATCATTATAATATGTAGATTTTAATTGATGTGTGACAATTCACTATTTACATAAAATTTGCGCCTTGCAAAACGGGACAAACTTGTCCGTTTTCAAAAGGCATTACTCACGGGACATTCCCGAATACTAAGAAAGGAGAACGGCAAAATGATTGAATATGTAATTGGCGGAGCAATCGGTGTTGCGGTAGGTGCGCTTGTTGGTATCATTATGGGATACATCATAAGAAAGAAATCGGCTGAAAAGCGCATTGGCTCAGCGGAGCAACAGGCTCGTAAACTACTTGAAGACGCAATGCACAACGCAGAATCTAAGCGTAAAGAAATGATGCTCGAGGCTAAGGAAAAAATTCTCGCCGACAAAAACGAACTTGAAAGTGAAATCAAGGAAAGAAGAAGTGAACTTTCAAGACAAGAACAAAGATTAAACAACAAAGAAGAAAATCTCGACAAAAAGGTTGACGCACTTGAAAAGAAGGAGGAACTTCTTAACAAGAAAATCAAGGAGAATGATGAACTTACCGAAAAGGTAAAGGCTGTTCGTGAGGAACAATTAAAACTTCTTGAAAAGATTTCTGGCTACTCAGTAGAGGAGGCAAGGGCGCTACTTATTAAGAACCTTGAAGACGAGGTTAGACACGAACAGGCTCAAAAACTTATGGAACTTGAAGCCGAATGGAAGGACGAGGCGGACAAGAAAGCAAAGGACATTATCTCTCTTGCTATTGCTCGTTGCGCATCTGACCATGTATCCGAGGCAACTATTTCAGTTGTCCAAATTCCAAACGACGATATGAAGGGTAGAATTATCGGCCGTGAGGGACGAAATGTTAGAGCGATTGAAAATCTCACAGGAGTTGAACTCATTATTGACGACACCCCTGAGGTTATCACCATATCGGGATTTGACCCCGTTAGACGCGAAACCGCGCGTATCGCACTTGAAAAACTTATTTCCGACGGTAGAATTCACCCTGCAAGAATTGAGGAAATGGTTGAAAGAGCGCGTAAAGAGGTTGAGGCATCAATTAAACAAGCGGGCGAAAAGGCTACATTTGAAATTGGTGTTCACGGACTTAATATGGAACTCGTTAAACTTCTTGGAAGACTTAAATACAGAACAAGTTACGGTCAAAATGTGCTTACACACTCACTTGAAGTTGCATTCCTTTCGGGTGCTATCGCAGGTGAACTTGGAGTAGATGTCACCCTTGCAAAGAGGGCGGGACTTCTCCACGATATCGGTAAAGCGCTTACTGCCGAAATTGAAGGATCACACGTTCAAATCGGCGTAGATGTGGCTAAAAAGTATAAAGAAAGCAAGGAAGTTATTCACGCAATTGAGGCACACCATGGCGATGTTGAGGCTCACTCAATCATCGCATTCATCGTTCAAGCGGCTGATGCAATCAGTGCGGCTCGTCCGGGTGCAAGACGCGAAAACCTTGAAAACTACATTAAAAGACTTGAAAAACTCGAAGAAATCGCAAAGAGTTTTGAAGGTGTTGAAAAGACATTTGCAATTCAAGCAGGTAGAGAAATCCGCATAATGGTAAAACCGGAACAAGTAAACGACGATAGAATGGCACTCGTTGCCCGTGAAATCGTTAAAAAGATAGAAAGTGAACTTGAATATCCGGGACAAATTAAGGTTAATCTTATACGCGAGAGTCGAGTAGTTGACTACGCAAAATAAACGATTATAACGGCGTTAATCTGCGTTGCTCCTCGCCACCAACCTCGACTATCCCAAAAGATAGCCTTCGTCTGTTGGCTGTGGTGCGCCTTGCCTAACTTGTTCTAATCGCTTATTTCCGCCTTCGGATTTGAGAGGGGC
>JAZNJK010000178.1:0-6513 GCA_045578005.1 Eubacteriales bacterium
GAAATATATAAACAAGCCGTTGAAATCGGTAAAATCATAATTGATGATACACCATATATTCGCTTTATGGACCAAGGCGATAGAGTAACCCTTGTTTGCGGTGAAAATAGCGTAACCTACACAGTTCAATGTGCGGTAAAAGATAAAGATTTAACCGAAGACGATATGGTAAATCTCTATATGAAAGCCGAAGGCGCAGAGGAAAAATGGCAAAACGCCAAAATCATCGCCAAAATCTATTTCCCCCACTTCACCCCCGACAATAACTAACAAAAAAGGATGCAAAAGCATCCTTTTTGTTTTTATATGGTTATTCATCAACACGAAAAGATTGACTTTATAACGAATTGAAAGAAACCTCAATCACATCAACTGCACCTTGACCGACATATCTAAAATAAAGCGCACTTTTGCCCGAAATATCAACACAGCACTTGCCGTTTTTCCAATCCGTAGACGGCAAAACGTCAATAATGGCAACCGCCTCGCCCTTTTCGGTAGTCAAAACTTCAAGCACACCGTGTGGTTCTATATCACCCGAGCGGTATTTTACGGAAATTTCGGTTTTGCCCGTAAAATCAAAATACTTGTAACCAAAAAGAGAGCCGTTTTCAATCTCACAAAGAAATCTTTCGTCATTCTTGCAAATTATATGAGGTAGTCGCTTGTCTTGGCAAGGACCGTAACGCATCTTTCCATTCGTCAAAGCACAACAAATTATAGCGGGATAAGTCCCCTGCGCCACCAAAGGACCACCGTTAAGTCCGCAAGAGGTAATTTCAACTTGTGGAATAAATCCGTTTGGTAAAATCTCGATTTTCTCGGCACAACCCTGTCTTGAAAGTTCGGTTTTTGTCGTGTGCCTGTGATAGAAAATGAACCACTCGCCATTTATTTTCTCGATACTTCCGTGGTTGTTTCCCGTGCGCATAACTTGGTCTTCATATGTTCTACCATTGTATCCAATATCACCGTTTGAAACGATAACACCGCCAAAGACAAAATCTTTATCGGGATAGTCACTTGTCGCATACGCAAGTTCGTGTCCGTTGAAGGTAGAATATACAAAGTAGTATTTTTCGCCTACTTTACGCATCGAACTCGCCTCGAAAAATTCGTGTCCCTCAAACGATGTTCCACGCATATCCCTTGGGAAAATTCTTGTTGGAATAGTCTTAACCGTTAGCATATCATCATACAATTCAACGCAAAACGGACCCATCACCCCATCAGGCGAACTCTCAATTTGTTCGCGTGTCTTTTTGAAAGTGGAAACTTGGCGTTTCATACCTTCCTCGTAGTCAAAATCACGCTCGAAATTCCACCACATTCCGTAGTATAAACGGATAACTCCGTTGTCGTTTAGCACCGCAGGGTCAAAAATTACACCACTTTGAAACGGAGTGCCGTGCGGATTTTTAACATGCCCGTGAAACTTAAATTCACCGCACGGTGTATCACAAACCGCAACACTCAAAATATATGAACAGTCGGGATAATGGTTGGCAAGAGAATAGAAAAGATAATACCTTCCGTCATTACCACAAACAACATCAGGTGCGAACATGTATCTGTAATTTGGATATAAAGGGTCGTTTTTCTTCTCGTAAATCACTCCCTCATATCGCCAATTTTTCAAATCATCGACAGGAGCGGAGTAACATACATAGTCAAGCATGCAAAACGCATCACCGTTTTCCTTGTCGTGAGAGCCGTAAACATATACCCTGTCCCCAAAAACATGAGGTTCACCGTCAGGCACATATTCATTAAGTGGCATATAAGGATTAAAAACCTGCTTCATATAAACTCCTTAAAATTTAACAGTAACAGTTTGCCCAACCTTGACAAAAATCTTCTTAAAGTCAATAAGTTCAGGATTTGGCTCGCTCTTGAATTTAAGCACAGAGTAAGGCGTGTCCATTCCACCCTTGTTAGATACCTCGACAGTGTTTTCATCTATCCACTTTTCTTCAATGTCACCGTATGTAAGACCGTGTCCAAACGGATAGAGAGGACTTCCCTTAAAGAATTTATATGTGCGATTTTCCATACTGTAATCTCTAAATGGTGGCAAATCATCGCAAGAACGGTAGAATGTAACAGGCAAGCGTCCGCTCGGCGAAACTTTACCGAGAATAACATCGGCAAGCGCATTACCACCTTGCGCACCGGGATAGAAACATTGAATAACCGCATCGCATCTTTCATCTTGATCAACAAGTGAAACACAACTACCGCTAATATTTACAAATACAGTAGGCTTTCCAAGTGCCATAACCTTATCATAAAGAATTCTTTGAGACGGTGGAAGTAAGATGTCGTTTTTATCTCCCGCAACATCACCGTTAAATGAGTCGCCCTCTTCACCTTCCATTGAAGGATTAAGACCAAGACACATAATGACAACATCGGCTTTTTCCGCCATAATAATAGCCTCTCTAACAGGATTTCCGCACCAGTTGCCCGAATTTTCGTCATAAGGATGGCAACCAACCGCATAAAGAACACGACCATCAAAACTGTCTTGAAGTGCGCGAAGAGGTGTGAAATATCTTGACGGAGTGCCATTGTAGTTTGCAGTAAGTGTGCGCACATCGTCAGCATTAGGACCAATAACCGCAATTGTTTTAACATCTTTTGAAAGTGGTAAAATACCGTTGTTTTTAAGAAGAACGATGCTTTCTTGCGCCATTTTTCTGTTAAGAGCAGTATGCTTGTCGCACTCAACTACATCATAAGAAATATTGTCATATTCACAGTCGTCATCAAACATTCCAAGACGGAAACGCGCCTCGAAAAGTTTAGTTACAGCCTCGGTAATAGTTTCCTCGGTAATGAGGTCCATTTCGTAAGCCTCGTGTAGGCTAAGGTAAGCATCACCGCAGTTCAACTGACAACCGTTATTTAACGCAAGTGCAACACTCTCCGCCTCGCAAGATGTGATATGATGCCCTGCGTGAATATCACGAATAGCACCGCAGTCCGAAACAACATATCCCTTAAAGCCAAACTCACCGTAGAGAATGTCTTTAAGTAGAGTTTTGCTACCGCAACAAGCCTCACCGTTAACTCGGTTGTAAGCGCCCATTACAGCGGACGGGTCAGCGTTATCAATGCAATACTTAAATGCGCTAAGATAAGTTTCGTAAAGGTCCTTTTTCGATACAATAGCATCAAAACCGTGTCTTTCGTATTCAGGACCGCTATGCACTGCATAGTGTTTAATTGTCGCATCAAGTTTTCTATATTTGCCCTCACCTTGAAGTCCCTTGATAAATGCAGTTCCCATTTTACCGGTAAGTAGCGGATCTTCTCCGTAAGTTTCGTGACCACGACCCCACCTCGGATCTCTGAAAATGTTTATGTTAGGCGACCAAAAGGTAAGTCCTTGATAAAGTTCGGTGCTACCAAACTTTTTAAACTCATTGTATTTTGCTCTTGCCTCGTCGGAAATTGCAGTTGCAACCTCAAACATAAGGTCAGTATTGTAACTTGAAGCAAGTCCGATAGCCTGAGGAAATACAGTCGCAACACCCTGACGGGCAACACCATGAAGACACTCATTCCACCAGTTGTAAGCAGGGACACCAAGGCGCTCAATCGCAGGCGCATCGTATCTCATTTGCGACATTTTCTCCTCAATTGTCATTTTTGAAACGAGTTCTTTTGCTCTTTCAAGAAAAGTCATAATAAATTCTCCTTAGAATAATCTTTTATATACTTCAAGTATACTACATATTCCTATATGATTTCAATAGAAATTCAAAAATAACACAAAAAAGAAAATGCAGTCAAACGACTGCATTTTGAGTTATTTTTCTATAAATAAAACCACAGGATCAAGTATATTGCAAGGAATTCCCAATTTGTATTTGTCACCGTCTTTGATGAACGAAAGTTCTTTTTCATCACCATTTGGCATTAACATATAAAATCTTTTAGCCTCAAACTCGCAACACACTTCAAGTTCGTCAACAGGGTCAAGACCAATGTTGAATACCGCACAAAACATACGCCCGTCAACCATATCGGCACATCTGAAATATACCTCTTCATCATTAGGATAATAAACAGGCAACTCGCCCATTTCGGAAATCATCTTTATTAACTGTTGCTTTCTTGAATAAGTAAGGAACGAAAATGCCGTATCAAGCCTAAATTCAGCCACAGGGCTACCGCAAAATACCGCAACCGTGCCACCAAGTTCGTTTTTGTAAACCGTCACGGCAGGGAATAGCCTTTCAAAATTTGTATCATCATTACTGTTGCAAACATAAGACTCTACCGTAACATCATTCGATATAGGATAAATTCCCATTGTCTTTTGTTGTATCGGCAATGTAGCCCCATTTGAAAGTAATTCACGATAAGGCGTTTTGCCCGACCAAGGTCCAACAGTAACGCCTAAATACTTCGAAAAACCGCGCTCGCAAAGATTTTTTGCCGTATCCGAGGCAAGAATAACAGGGTGAGATAAAAGTTTCAAAATATCATCATCGCTAAGCCTTGAATCAACATCACCTTCAAGACAGGTGACACCACCCATCTCGCTCGAAAAATACATAGGTAGACCAAGTCTTTCAAGCACACAGTAACTCCAACCGTCCCATTCTTCCTTCACACGACCATATGTAAAGTCAGGCGTTGATGGCACAAAAATTCTACAACCTCTCCACCTCAAAGTCGGTTGTAACTCGGCAAGATGCTCATAAAAACCGAAATTTTTCGCAAGCACACGTCTGTAAGCACGTCCGCTTTCAGGCTCGTAAGTGATAAGGCGAGTTATCCAATGTTTAGCACCATTTGTGCCTTCCAAAATAGAACCCGTGTAATGCGTGTGTAACGACATTGCCCCCGTGCTGTATCTGTTTTGTGGGCAAGTGTCCGTTTCGGCAAGCAAAACATCAACCTTGCCTTTGAGTTTTGCAATTTGAGTTGACGCACGGTGAAATGCTCGTGAGAAAAATCTCGCTCCTGCAGGTGTATAATTTCCGTTGTTAATGCGCACCGTTATAGGATTACCCTCACCGGCAAGCACACTTGCAATCTCATAAGCAAACTCCGCATTGTTTCCGCAACAGCAGTAAGATGCAGGAAGAGAAGGGTCAATAGCATCAATGCCCGCCCTCATTACTTTCGCAGTGTGAATAAGCGACTCTTTTTGAGTTTCTATGTAAATATCCGTGTATTCCTTGGACTTCTCACCCTTTTCGTTGACAATTTTCCAAAGTTGCTCACGAGTAAGGCTCGTATTTGCGCGTTTGTTAAACATTTCCATATGTAAAGGACACGCACAACCCTCACCCTTAAACCATATCGTGCGAAAATCGTCATCAATCATAATACAGTCGGGCTGACACGATGCAATCGTCTTCATTGCACTGTAAATGTATTCTTGAAATCCCGTGTCGCAAGGACAGCATACCCTTGTTGCCACTCCGTCGCAAAAATTCACATGCGTTTGAAACGAAAACATTTCACCGAGTAGCCAACCGTGACCAACCGATGCTTGAACGAGAATACCGCACGAAAGACCCATAGAGGCAAGTTTTTCTTTGAAAAGCATATACTTTTTGCAAAGCAAAGTCGCCTTGTCGGACGGCGGATTACCCTCAGGCACAAGCGTCATTTTGAATAGAGCGCAAGACGCAACCCCATTCTCGTATTGTTCTTTAATATCGTTACAAATCTCATCAATATGCGCAACATCAAGTGGCATAATGCTGTATGAGTAAAGTTTCCCTCTTTTCATAAAAACCTCAATCTTAAAATATTGAGCCGTAGCCCATACCCAAAGTATACCATACCACACCCGAAACTTCAATATAAAAACAAAAAAATAAACCCGCAATAATACCTTTTTCTTATCCCCTTGACATCTTGCGCCGACTTATGTATAATATAAAGGAATAAAAACGGCAAAAGGAGGGAAAATATGCTTTATCAAATCAAAAACGGAGCAGTAGAACTTGGCGCAAACACAATCCTAAAAAAGATTGATTTTGAAATCCGTGACACCGAGAAAATCGCAATAGTAGGAAGAAACGGATGCGGTAAAACAACCCTTCTTAAACTTATTTTGGACGAGGTTGACTTAACTCGAAATGGCGAGGACACGCAGATTATAAAAAGCGCAAAACTCACCGTAGGGTGCCTTAACCAAGGCGCATTTAAAAACCTCGATAAAACCGTTGATGAGGAAATTAGTGAAGTCTTTGCCCCCATTATCGCAAAAAAGAAAAAACTCGACACCTTACTTGCCCAAATGCAAGAGTCAAACGACATAAAAATAATGGACGAATATACGCGCCTTCAAGCCGAATTCGAGGCACAGGATGGCTATTTTTACGAAAAAGAGTATAATCTCCTATTCCAAAAATTCGGATTTTCGCCCGATGATAAATTAAGACCGCTTAGCACCTTTTCGGGCGGTCAACTCACAAAACTTGCATTCATAAAACTCCTTTTGGAACGCCCCGATGTCCTTTTACTTGATGAGCCTACAAACCA
>JAZNJK010000179.1:0-5555 GCA_045578005.1 Eubacteriales bacterium
AAGAAATTTGAGGTTACAAGAGATCATCAAAATGCTGCTGGTGTTCCTGATGTTGATGTTGCTATCACAACAAGAGAACTTGCAAGAATGATTAAACAAGCAGGTATCGACTTTAGATCGCTCGAAGATGCTAAGTTTGATGTTCCATTTGGAATCGGATCAGGCGCAGGTGCAATCTTCGGTGCTACCGGTGGTGTTATGGAAGCGGCTCTTAGAACTGCTGCGGAAGTTATCGAGGGCAAACCTCTTGAAAAACTTGAATTCGACGATGTTCGTGGAATTGAAGGTATCAAGAAGGCTACTTACACACTTGGCGGTAAGGAAATCAGAGTTGCTGTTGCAAGCGGAACTTCAAACGCAAAGAAACTTCTTAATGCTGTTAAGAATGGCGAGGAAAAGGTTGATTTCATCGAAATCATGGCTTGTCCTGGCGGATGCGTAAACGGTGGTGGACAACCTACACAACCTGCAGTTGTTAGAAATAATGTAAACCTTCGTGAACTCCGCGCAAGCGTTCTTTACACTGCTGACAAGAACATGGATTTGAGAAAATCTCATGAAAACTCTGCAGTTAAGATGCTTTATGATGAGTATTTTGGAAAACCAGGCAGCCACAAGGCTCATGAGGTTCTCCACACAACTTATGTAAAGCGTGGACGCAACTAATAAATAAAAAATAAGGCAGGAAAAATTTCCTGCCTTTATTTTTTTGCTTTTTAAATTACATAACCACCGTTTACACCGATTATTTGACCGGTGATGAATGAAGCGTTTTCGCTTGATAAAAATAGAATTGTATTTACAATATCTTCGGGAGTTGCAATCCTTCCAAGTGGAGTGTCATTTTTCAAAGTTTCTATATCTTCAAAAGATAATGAAGCGTTCATATCGGTATCGACATCACCTGGACAAACACAGTTTACACGAATGCCCGAAGGACCGATTTCTTTCGCAAGAGCCTTTGTAAAACCGATTAAACCTGCTTTTGCAGTAGAATAATGGACTTCACACGAGGCACCAACCTCGCCGCACATTGAAGAAATGTTTATTATGCAACCGTTTTTACGAGTTATCATTTGAGGCAACACGGCTCTTGATGCGAAAAACGCACTTGAAAGATTTGTGCCCATCATCTTTTGCCACATTTCGTCGGTTATATTGGTCAAAAGGGCGAATTCGGAAATTCCTACATTATTTATAAGAATATCTATTTTACCAAACGCTTTTAAGACTGTTTCGACTGCGTTTGCAACATCTGCACTGATTGACATATCGGCCTTTATTGCCATAGCACCGCATTTTGCAGAAAGATTTTGCGCTTTGGTCTCGGAATTAAGATAGGTAAAAGCCACTTTGTAGCCTAAAGAAGAAAATTTTTCAACCGCACAAGCGCCGATACCGCGACTACCACCGGTTATTAAAACTACTTTTTCCATATATTCCTCTCATATGATTTTTATTTAAAATTATTTTATCACATAAATATCAAAAAGTAAATACAGTATTGACTATTTTTTAAATTTATGATAAAATTTAAATAGTAAAAATTTACTTAGGAGAATTATATGAGATTTTACGAAAACCCTAAAAAAACTTATGAAAACAGAGAAAAGCAAAGAGCATATTATATTCCTTGTGCAGAGGCTGAATACAAGTCGTTAAACGGCGAATGGGACTTTGCGTATTTTGCTGATTCTGATTTTGCAACTGAGCCTGAAAAGTGGGACAAGATTTCTGTGCCATCATGTTGGCAAATCCTTGGATATGAAAATCCAAACTATACAAACATAAACTATCCGTATCTTTGCGATATGCCATATGTTCCAAATATCAATCCTATGGGAGTATATCAAAAAACATTTTTGGTAGAGAATGTTGAAAATGATCATTATGTTGTATTTGAGGGCGTTTCATCTTGCGCTGTTCTTTACATAAATGGCGAATATGTTGGATTTACTCAAGGCTCGCATCTTCAAGCCGAGTTTGATGTTACAAAGTTCGTGAAGAAGGGCGAAAACACTATTCGCGTAAATGTATATAAGTGGTGTGCCGGAAGTTACATGGAAGACCAGGATTTCTTTAGATTTAACGGAATTTTCCGTGATGTTTATGTTCTTTCCCGTCCCAAAGGACACATCAAAGATATTGATATTAAGACCGAAAAGAATAAGAGAGTTGTCGTAAAGGCCGATAAAGAGGCGAAAATGACTCTTCTTGATAAGGATACCGTTATTGGCGAAAAGACTGGTAAAAAGTGCGTTTTTGAGGTTGAAAATCCAAAACTTTGGAATGCTGAAGCGCCATATCTTTATACACTTAAAATTGAGTGTGCAGGAGAAGTTATTACTCAAAAGGTTGGAATTAGAACAATTTCTGTATCAAAGAAGAATGAACTTCTTATAAATGGGACTCCTGTTAAATTGAAGGGAATCAACCACCACGACTCAACTCCTAATAATGGTTGGTGCATGACTGATGACGAGATTTTAGAGGATCTTAAACTTATCAAATCTCTTAACATGAACTGTGTTAGAACATCGCACTATCCACCGCATCCCAAATTCCTTGAATATTGTGATGAACTTGGTCTTTATGTGGTTCTTGAATGCGATAACGAAACACACGGTATTCTTCGACGCAAGGCAAATATCGGCTATTCATACGACATGGAAGAAAATGCTTGGCCGATGAATCATCCTGATTGGAAAAATGAGCATGTAAACCGTATGGAGCGCACATACATGCGTGATAGAAACCACGCATCTGTTATTATGTGGAGCGCTGGAAACGAGTGTGGCTTTGGCGAAAACGGAGTTGCAATGTGCAACTACATTCGTAGTGTTGATAAGGAAAGGCTTTTCCATGCTGAGAGCGCAACCGGACTTGGAATGCATCAATATACTGATGTGTTTTCAAAAATGTATCCCGAACTTCACGATCTTGTGAAATTTATTGATGACAAGGAGATTGATATTCCTGTTTATCTTTGCGAGTATTCACACGCAATGGGTAACGGCCCAGGAGATGTGTGGGAATATATGGAACTTGTTCACAAATATCCAAAATTCATTGGCGGATGTGTTTGGGAGTGGTGCGATCATACTGTTATTGTTGATGGTGTTCAAAAATACGGTGGAGACTTTGAGGGCGAACTCACTCACGATGAAAACTTCTGTTGCGATGGTCTTGTTTTCTCGGATAGAAGTTTTAAGGCGGGAACATATGAAGTTAAAAATGCATATCTTCCTCTTAGATTTGAATTCAAAAATGGCAAGTTGAAGATCACAAACTACTATGACTTTACAAATCTTTCTGATTATAAGATTGTATATAAGGTTAGAGTAGATGGAATAACAGTTGAAGAAAAGGAACTCAAACTTGACATTGCTCCTAAGAAGAGTGCAACCGTTATAACTGATGCAAATCCAAGCGAATGCAAACTTGGTGCAAGTGTTGATGTGGCGCTCTACGATCCTAACGGTGTTTTACTTGGCGAACTTTCTCAAATCATTGATTGCAAGAAGATTAGGGAAGAAAAGGACAAGACTCCATTGGTGCTAACTGAAGATGCGCATTTTGTATACGCAAATGGTGATAACTTCAAATATCGCTTTAATAAGCAACAAGCGGGATTTGACAGTATTATAATCAACGGTGAAGAACACCTTGTAGCGCCTATGAAGATAGGAATGTTTAGTGCTATTATTGATAACCATAGAGGACTCATTCCACTTTGGTCAAATCAAAATGTATGGCAGGGCGAAAATCTTGATAAGAGTTTCACAAATGTTAGAAAAGTTACTGTTAAGGGCAATACTATCGTTGCTGAGTGTGCTTACGGTGGAGTTTCAAGACTTCCTGTGTTTGTGTATAAAGTAAAGGCAAGTGTATTTGCGAATGGTAGAGTAGCATTTGAACTTACAGGAGATGTCCGTGAAGAAGTAATTTGGTTACCAAGACTTGGATTCGAAATAGCCCTTAATAAGAAGTATCAAGAGTTCAAATATTTTGGAGAAGGACCACTTGAAAGTTATGTTGATATGCACCACCACGCAAGACAAGATTTCTTTGTAAGTGATGTTGATACGGAGTATGTTAACTATGTTCGACCGCAAGATCATGGTTATCACAGTAAGACAGTCGAGGCCGAAATTGGTGGACTTAAATTCGTTGGAAAAGATACATTCAATTTCAATGCTTCAAAGTATTCTATTGATCAACTTTGGAAGGCTAAGCACACTGACGAAATAGGTGATTCTTTTGCAACTCATGTGAGAATTGACTATAAATTCAGTGGAATTGGCTCAGGTTCTTGCGGACCTTGGACACATCCAAAATATAGATTTAATGACAAGAAAATCAAATTTGCATTTGATATGGAAATTAAATAAAAAACACAAAAGAGCCTTTATTTAAAGGCTCTTTTGCTTTTGAAAAGATTTGAGAATTATATGATTTTAAAATTTATAAATTTAAGAATTTTAAAATTTAATAATTCGGAAGAGTGTCACAAAACATGATAAGATTTGCGCTAACCTTTTCTTGCTTTGTTAGTGGCTTGAATGTGCCATTTGAATAAAGGATTTCAAGTGCCATTAAGGCGCAGGTCCTTCCTATAAATCCTTCAACATTATCATGTATGGCAAGGTCGCGCATTTGAGGTGGGTATTGCTTAGCCATCATTGAAGCAATCTCCAAAATTTTTGGCGCAAATTGCTCCTTTATTTTCTTGTCAAGCTTGGGCAATCTTTCAAAAAAACTATTCCAATTATCTTTTGCAATAATGATATTTATTTTTCCGTCATCGGTTAAAAACTCGCGTTCTCTCAAACGATTGAATTTTTCAATATTCGCAGGCGATTCGCTAATCATACCGGTTATTATTTCATAAATGTAATCATAATCTCTATAATCGTTGTTTTGCCAAGCTCCCTTTCGTGAAGAAAAATCACTATCAATAGACCAGCAGAACACAGACGGATACTTCCCAGAGGAGCGTGACATATTTCCGCAACCCCAATAGTTTTTTATTTCTATCGTAGGCAAATATTCAGGGTCTAATTGCGTTGCTGAAAGCTCTACATTTGCGATAAAATCTCCACCGTGAGTTGTTTTTATATGATATTTTGACATATCAACATCGGCAGAAATCATACAGTTATTGCACATGGCATAAAAGACAACCGATGCCTCAAATGTTTCTTTGTTTCCTGATGGAACATAAAATTCCGTAAAGCCCTCAATAGACTTTCTAACAAGTGGAACATATTCCTCAACTAAAGCCCCTGCGATTTCTTGAAGAAGCTTATACCTACGCTCCTTTAACTCAAGAGAGTATTTGGTTGGGGAAAAGTTAACATAAGTGGTGTAACGACCGCCTCGTTCCTTGACTAAAAAGCCGTTGTCCTCTAAAAAATTAATTTTGTCTTCAATAAATACAGGAGTTAATCCAAGCTCCTGAGCAATTTCATTTAAGGTTTTTGGAGAATGATAAACGCTGTAAACGATGTTTAAATTGACCCTGTCGCCTATATAATCCTCAGGACCTTTGTTGT
>JAZNJK010000180.1:0-1795 GCA_045578005.1 Eubacteriales bacterium
CACGAAATGAAACTTATCGTTGACCTCATTTACCAAAGCGGATTTGAGGGTATGAGATACTCAATTTCTAACACCGCTGAATACGGCGACTACATCACAGGACCAAAGATCATCACCGATGATACAAAGAAAGCAATGAAGAAAGTTCTCTCCGACATTCAAGACGGAACATTCGCAAAAGACTTCCTTCTTGATATGTCCGATGCAGGTAGCCAAGTTCACTTCAACGCAATGAGAAAAATCGCAGCAGAGCATCCAAGTGAAGTTGTAGGTAAAGAAATCAGAGAACTTTACAGTTGGGCTGATGAGGAAAAATTCATCAATAACTAATTAAGAGGCAAAAAATGATTAAGGATACAATAGTAGATGGAGCGCATAACGCCCCACACCGTTCCTTGTATAAAGCGCTCGGCTACACAAACGAGGAACTCTCTCGTCCAATAATCGGTATCGTTAGTTCCTATAACGAAATCGTGCCGGGACATATGAATCTTGATAAAATCACACAAGCCGTAAAACTCGGTGTAGCAATGGCAGGTGGAACTCCCGTTATGTTCCCCGCTATTGCCGTATGCGACGGTATCGCTATGGGACATGTTGGAATGAAATATTCCCTTGTTACCCGTGACCTTATTGCCGACTCAACCGAGGCTATGGTTATGGCTCACGGATTTGACGGTCTTGTTATGATTCCAAACTGCGATAAGAATGTCCCAGGACTTCTAATGGCAAGTGCAAGACTTAACATTCCAACCGTTTTTGTAAGCGGTGGACCAATGCTCGCAGGACGCGTAGACGGTAAAAAACGCTCACTCTCCGCAATGTTTGAGGCTGTTGGCTCATATAAAGCAGGCACAATTGACGATTGCAAACTTTGTGAGTTTGTTGATAAAGTTTGCCCAACCTGTGGCTCTTGCTCAGGTATGTATACCGCAAACTCAATGAACTGTCTTACCGAAGTTCTCGGTATGGGACTTGCCGGCAACGGAACAATCCCTGCCGTATATTCATCAAGAATTGAACTTGCAAAACATGCAGGTATGCAAGTTATGGAACTTGTTCGCAAGAACATTCGTCCAAGAGATATAATGACCGCATCTGCAATCAAAAATGCAATCACTGCCGATATGGCTCTCGGTTGCTCAACAAACAGTATGCTTCATTTACCCGCAATCGCAAACGAGTGCGGAGTTGAGTTCAATCTCGACGATGTAAATGTAATCAGCGAAAAGACACCAAACCTTTGCCACCTTGCCCCCGCAGGACCAACCTATATGGAAGATCTTAACGAGGCAGGCGGAGTTTACGCAGTGCTTAAAGAACTTGAAAAACTCGGTCTTATCGATACATCGGTTATGACTTGCACAGGTAAAACCCTTGGCGAAAACATAGCAAATGCTAAAAACCTTGATACCGAGGTTATAAGAACAGTTGAAAATCCATATAGCAAAACAGGTGGAATTGCAGTTCTTAAAGGAAACCTCGCTCCCGACGGTTGCGTAGTAAAGAGAAGTGCCGTTGCCCCCGAAATGCTCGTTCACGAAGGACCTGCAAAGGTTTATGAGAGTGAGGAAGAGGCAATTAGCGCAATCTACGCAGGCAAAATCGTCAAAGGCGATGTTGTAGTTATCCGTTACGAAGGACCAAGCGGTGGACCGGGTATGAGAGATACGCGGTCACCAACCTCGGCTATTGCAGGAATGGGACTTGATAAAGATGTTGCGCTCATCACCGACGGACGCTTTTCAGGTGCAACCCGTGGCGCATCAATCGGACATGTCTCACCCGAGGCTGT
>JAZNJK010000181.1:0-6830 GCA_045578005.1 Eubacteriales bacterium
TTTGTCTTCCTAAGACCGCTTGGCCTCCGACTTTCACCATCGTTTGTGAGTATTAAAAGCCCCTCGGAATACATATCGAGCCTTCCAACAGGATAAACTCTCTCACCAACATCGGAAAGAAGAGAGAATACAGTTTCGCGCCCCTTTTCGTCACTTGCAGTGCATACATACCCAAGTGGCTTGTTTAACATTATGTAACGCTTTTTTGCACAGGAAAGGGGTTTTATAGCCTTTCCGTTAAACATAACAACATCTTTTTCGGGATCAACCTTATCTCCAAGTTTGGCGATAACACCGTTTATTTTTACATTACCCGCAAGAATTACCTTTTCGGCACTTCTTCTTGACATAATGTTGTTGTCAGTAAAGAATTTTTGTAATCTTATTTTTTCCATTGCTAAATTTAACCGAATATTTTTTCAAAAATAGATTTTTTGTAATTTATAGATTTTACGCTTTCCGTGGCATAAATATCAAGTGATGCAATTTTTACATCATCTAAATAATAAACGATTTTACCGACCAAATCGCCTTTTGAAACAGGAGCAAACAAAAATCTGTTAGCCTCAAATACCGCTTTTAAATTTGAAGATTTTCCTTTTTCAACAGTGATGCTTAAATTATCTAAATTCGAGCATAAAACACTTGATTTAATGCCGTTTACACAGTTAAGAGATAGAGAATAATCCCCCACCCTAGCAAGATTTATACACTCGTATCGCTCAAAACCATAATCAAGCATTCGCTTGTGGTCGTTCCAATCGTTCGGAGCATTTAAAGTCACCGCAATAAGACAAACACCATCTTTTTCGGCACAAGACACAAGACATCGCCCGCTTTTCTTTGTAAAACCCGTCTTTACTCCAATTGCACCCTCGTATCCCTTTAAAAGTTTGTTGTGATTTATAAGATAGCGTGTGCCATCATCACCCAACGGAATTTCCTTTTTGTAGGTAGATACAATCTTGCGAAAATCATCAAGTCCCATTGCATACCGAGCGATAATGGCAAGGTCGTGCGCAGTGGTGTAATGATTTTCATCATCAAGTCCGTGAGGATTGCAAAAATGTGTCCCTTTAAGCCCAAGTTCACTTGCTTTTTGGTTCATTAAATCGGCAAAATGCTCCGTATCACCGCCAACTGTAATCGCAATAGCACTTGCTACATCGTTCGCACTTTCAAGGAGTAAAGCATATAAAAGTTCTCTCATTGTCAAGACCTCTCCATCTTTTAAGTAGATGGAAGAACCCTCAACACCTACCGCCTCACTCGGAATACGAATTTTTTTATCAAGCGGATAGTTTTCGATAGCGATAATTGCCGTCATAATCTTTGTCGTGCTTGCCATCGGTGCTTTATCAAAAGCATTTTTTTGATAAATTATATCTTGACTGTCATATTCGATAACAATCGCCCGTTCAGCCGAAATATCAAGCGCACAAATCCCTGTTGCAAACAAAAGAGAAGAGAAAAAGACAAATAAACAAAGAAAAATTTTTTTAAGCATACAAAATCCTTTCAACAAAGTTGCGTTTTTGTTAGTATGCTCAAAATTTAATGGCTAAAAGACCAAAATTAAATGTCTTCCTCTGTATTTTTTTCTTTTTTAGAGAATAAATTCTTGAATTTTTCAATGAGTTCAGGAGAATTTTCAACAAATTCAACGACTTTTGAAACAGGATCTGTTGATGGTGCATCAATGTTCAAAAGGTTAACCTTTCCTTTGGCATCAATAACCAAAAATCCGATAGGAGAAACAGTAACACCTGTTCCGCCACCGCCACCGAAATTCTTTTCGGAAACACTTTTCTTGCCAAAATAATCAATTCCACCGGAGGCAATTCCTACGTAAACCTTTGAAATAGGAATAATTACCGTTCCACTTTCGGTAGTGATAGGTGTGCCTGTTACAGTGTTTGCATCAATCATGCTTTTAACATTTTCAAGTGCGGTTCTAATAAGTTCACTCTGCTTTGACTGTTCCATTATTGTCAACCTCCAATAATTTTTCTTGTATATGTTTGAATGTAAAATAAACTTTAATCGCTTTTATTCCAAGCGTTAGTATAGATATAACTCTCAAATATAGCACACAGCGTAATTCCGCCCACGATTTTCGGGATAAAAAGTCTGCGCGTATATCAATGCTCGATGCTTTTGATACTTCAACATTTGATACATTGTCAAGTAACTCTATAAAATACGCAACGCTTTGCGTCACCGAACCATAAGCAATAGCAGTCTTCGATGCGTCCTCGCAACCAATACTTGCGTGTATTTTTATAAATCTAAAATGTATCTTGCCAAAAAAGTCCTTTAAAAGACCGATTGCAACATCTGACATTAGAGAAATTAATTTCAAAATTTTAGAAGGGGAAAGAGATTTTTTCTCCTTTTTTTCTTCTTTTTTTGATGATTCTTTTTTGGAAACATCTTTTTTTCTTTTTTGTTTTGGCTTTTTTACCTTTTTCTTCTTTTCTTTGGAAGGGAATAGAGTAATTTTAAAGCATAAAATTTTTATATAAGCCACAAAGGAGTCATCATATCCTACTATTAACTTGACTTTTATAGACAAAATAAATGCAATGAATAGAAAAATTGCACCTAAAATCAAGCACCACCATAGCCCGTCCATGATTTTACCTCCTTAATAACTTATTCTTCGTCATTTTCCTCGCTTGTGCCAATAGGTGAATCCTCGGTGCTGTTTTCAATATAAGAGTTGCTATCAACAATATCGTCCTCAACACCGTCATCGTTTCCAACCGGCTCGTCACTGCTCATAAACTCAATGTCAAGTGGAATAATGTCACCTTCGTTTTGTGCGCGTTGAATTTCAACATATGGAAGTTGTTCAAGCGTTTCAATGCCAAAACATCTTAAAAATGCCGCCGTAGTCCTGTAAAGGTTAGGTCTACCGGGAACATCAAGTCGTCCGCATACTTCAATGAGATTTTTTTCAAGAAGGCTACTCATTATGTATGTGCTGTCAACACCTCTTACATCATCGACAAATGCTCTTGTCGTAGGCTGATTGTAAGCGATAATAGCAAGGACTTCAAGTGAAGATCCCGAAAGGTTTCCACCTCTTCTAATGCCAAGCGCATTCTTTATATAGGGAAGATAGTCCTCTCGTGTGCAAAGTTGACATGTGTTTTCAAAAGCGAGAAGCATAATTCCACGATTTTGGTCGTTATTATATCTTTCCGCAAATGCAAGGACTTTTTTCTTGATGTGAGAGCCGTAATATCCAAGCACCTCTCCGAGTTTATCGTAAGTCACAGGGTGACCTGCCGCAAAGAGAATAGCCTCAATAGCCTGCTCAATATTTTTGTTGTCTATTTTTTGTATTTCTTCAGTATTTTGTAAGTTATCCATGCTATTCCTCTTGTGCGTTTCTTATTTTTCCTGTAAACAGTCTTATGTAAATGTTATCGCTAAGGTTGACAACTCCATCAAGCATAACCGAACTAACATCTTCAATGATAGATATTCTTCCCGCTTTTAGCATTTCTAAAACCGCCATAAATGTAGCGACAAGTTCGTGTCTTGATGTTACATCGTCAAAACAGTCGATAGCACTGACCAGTCCACTGTTGTTAAGTAATTTTCTTAAAATATAATAAACTCTTTCGCCAACCGAAACGGTCCTCTTGCTGATAAGAGGCTTGATTTTTTCGGACGCAATACTTGTTTCGTCATCATGTTTTAAAGCGCTCATAACTCTCATAATAGCCGCGGAGAGAAGATTTATATCGTGTTCCGCAACATATGAGCGGTCGGCAGGAATTTCGTCAGTATCTTTGACAAATCTTCCACTAAAATGAGAAAACATCTCATTTAACTCTTTGGAGGCCTCTTTAGCACGCTCATATTCCATTTGAAGCATAAGCGCACGGGCAAGTGCTTCTCTTGGGTCTTCCTCGTCTTCTTTTGGACGGGGAATTAAAGTTTTGCTCTTTATATACATAAGGTGCGTTGCCATAACGATAAATTCCGCCGCAAGTTCAATATCCATCGCTTCCATGGCGTTAATGTATTCAAGATACTGTTCGCAAAGGACGGAAATTTGAATGTCCCTTATGTCCATTTTGTTCTTTGTAACTAATGTGAGCAAAACAGAGAGCGGTCCTCTCCATTCATTGATGGTGTATTCAAGTTCACCAATAGTGATGACCTCATCGGAGTTATCAATTTGCTCCTGAAGTTGATTTTCTTCCATGTTTTACCTCAAAAGATAAGTGAAAATAGTGACATCATAGCGTCAAATACAAAGTTTACAACGCTCGATAGTCCGTAGGTAATGTAACCGCCAAGAAATCTTGAATCCGCAAACAATAGTAAAATAAATGCTATTGAAATCTCCCTTTCGTATCTCATAACCTTAAAATAAAGTCTGTCAGGCAAGAAAACGAGGAAAATTCGTGAGCCGTCAAGTGGCGGTAGCGGTATTAAATTAAATATTGCAAGTGACAAGTTGAGCCAAGCAAAACCATGAGCAAATGTGAGCCAAGCAACGGTTAGATTGTATGCAAATCCAAATGAATCAAACCAAACATCTCTCAAAAGAAAGAGAGATAAAGAGTATACAAAACAACCGATAAAGCCAAGCAAAATGTTTACCACAGGCCCTGCAAGAGCGGAAAGTGCCATATCTCGCTTTGGTTTTTTAAAATTGTAGGTGTTTATCGGGACAGGTTTCGCCCAACCGAACTTGAAGAATAAAAACGATAAAGCACCAAGTATATCAATGTGTCGCAGGGGATTTAGTGATAGCCTACCTTGGTATTTAGCCGTCAAATCTCCGAGTTTATACGCAACAAAACCATGTGCGCATTCGTGAAATACGATAGCGATAATAACTGTTGGAACAGTTAGCAAAAGGTTAATAAAATAATCCATTTTAATTCTCAGCGTGTGCTAAAATCTCTTTCCATAGGTCATCTTTACCCTCACGAGTTTCGGAAGAAAAGAGAATAATAGTAGTTCCTTCTTTAAGAACAGGGTTTGTGATAAGTTTTTCTACCGACTTTTGTCTTTCGGTCTTGTTTAACTTGTCAGTTTTCGTCGCTACAATGACATAAGGAACATTCATCTCGTTCATAAACGAAATCATATCTATATCATCTTTGGTGTAGCCAATTCTCGAATCGACAAGTTGAACAACGAGTTTTAGTAGGTCAAAGTTTGGATTTTTAGTAAAATATCCGTCAACAAGATTAGACCAAACAAGTTGTTCTTGTGCGGTGCGTTTTGCATAGCCGTATCCGGGAAGGTCAACAAGAAACAGTTTTGAGTCAATGTCGTAGAAATTTATTGTAATTGTCTTTCCAGGCGAACTGCTGACTCTTGCAAGAGATTTGCGGTTGAGAAGAGTGTTTATAAGTGAACTCTTGCCAACATTCGACCTACCCGAAAAAGCGATTTGTGGGACAGGATTTCTTAAAAATTGAGAGGGTTTACCCGCACTCATTTTCAAGGAAGCGTTATTTACATTAATTTTCATAATAATTCCTTTAAACCGAATGAGTTGTGAATTTGTTAATAAATGCCGTAACGACTTCACCATCAGTTGATGAAAAAGCAACATTTAAAACATCGTCAATCGTTTCACAAGCGACAAAGTTAACATTTTCTCGAACGATAGGGTCAATCTCATCAAGATCCTTGACATTTTTCTTAGGAATAAGAATGCGAGAAACACCCGCGGTGTATCCGGCAATAGTCTTTTCTTTAAGGCCACCGATAGGAAGCACATTTCCACGAAGTGTTATTTCTCCTGTCATAGCAATATCACGACGGACAGGACGGGAAGAAAGCACACTAATAAGCGCAGTTGCAAGAGTTACACCTGCACTCGGTCCGTCTTTTGGCACAGCCCCTTCGGGAACATGAATGTGAATATCATTCTTTGAATGAAAATCGGGATCAATTCCAAGCCTTGATGCGTTTTCACGAATGTAACTTATCGCAATCTCCGCCGATTCTTTCATAACATCGCCAAGTTGACCTGTCAATTTAACCTTACCGCTTCCACTCATAACCGATGCTTCAATCTTCAAAAGATCTCCACCGATAGATGTGTAAGCAAGACCGTTTACAACACCGATTTGATCTTTTGCGTCAATTTTTTCGGTGTCAAATTTACGCGCACCTAAAAATTCCGAAAGATTATTTTCGGTGATGTTAACGCACTTTACACCCTCTTCGATAATTTTCTTTGCTGATTTACGGCAAAGCGACGCAATTTCACGCTCAAGGTTTCTAACACCCGCTTCGGCAGTGTAGGAGTCGATAATATCATTAAGAGCCGAGTCTGATATTTTAAGTGTCTTCTTTGAAAGACCGTGGCGTTTAAGTTGCTTTGCAATAAGGTGGTTTTTAGCAATGTTGAACTTCTCATTTTTTGTATAAGAGGAAAGTTCAATTATTTCCATTCTGTCAATAAGTGGCTTTGGAATATTTTCAAGAGAGTTAGCAGTAGCAATGAACATGCAGTGTGAAAGGTCTACACTCATTTCCACAAAATGATCTCTAAATGCCTTGTTTTGCTCACCGTCAAGAACTTCGAGCATAGCAGACGCAGGATCTCCCTTGAAATCCGACGACATTTTGTCAATTTCATCAAATACCATAACAGGATTTGATGTTTGACACTCAATGAGTGCATTTATAATTCTACCGGGCATAGCACCAACATAGGTTTTTCTGTGTCCGCGAATTTCAGCCTCATCTCTAACACCTCCAAGGGATACACGCACATATTTCTTTTTGAGCGCACGCGCGATGGATGAGCAAAGAGAAGTCTTACCGACACCGGGAGGGCCAAC
>JAZNJK010000182.1:0-2770 GCA_045578005.1 Eubacteriales bacterium
ACTTACAAGTGTTGAAAACCTTGAAAACTGTCAAGTGACCACTATTCCCGACAACGCATTTGCTTCCGCTACCTCTTTGAAGAGCATCAAACTTCCTAAGGGACTAAAAACTCTTGGCAACGCATTTAGTAACTGCGGTAACCTTACACAAATGTATCTACCCGATACATTAACGTCAATATCCGATACCCTTACAGACAACTCAAAGAACATTTTGTTCATCTACACAGGTGATGATGTAAGCGTTCTTTCCGCTTGCGCAAAGATTTCATCGGCTAAGGCTGTTAAGTATACCTATCCAAATGAAGAGCAGGTCTATAAGGATATGGTATCAACCGAGGGAAAGAGCATAATCGTTTATAGCTACGATAAGTGCAAGGCATTCTATAACAATGTTCATAACTACATCATCGGCACAGGCGACTGTATGGACGGCGTAAAGTGTGAAAGATGCCCATCAAGTCTTGAAGGCACAACCGGTCATACCAATTATGAAAGGGTTACATTTGAAAGCCTTACATCAAACGGTGTGCGTGAATACGGTTGCTCAAACGATGGTTGCACAAAGTATGATGCTTCCGAAACACTCAAACCTGTATTCACAGCAAAAGGCTACTCAACAAACCCTGATAAAAACGCAATCAACGGTGGCTACACAGTAGACCTCGCATCACTTGCTCTTTACGAAAAATTCATCGGTGAAATCACCTACGGTATCGTAATTGCAAATGCAAATACATTTGGTGAAAACCCACTTTTCAACTCTGAATATGAGGTAAACTCCGAAAAATCACTCAAAGTTGAAATGGATAAACAATATTCCAACTTCGACTGTGAAATTAACTTCGGTGCAAACACAGGTGCAAAACTTGACCTCGTAATCTGTGCATATGTTATCACAGATGACGGTGTAGTGTTCGTTCAAAAGGACACAGGAAACGATGTAACAATCGGTGACACAACCTTCAAGAGCGTAACTCTTGCACAGGTAGTTGCCCTCGTTCCTGCTGTATCAAAAGAAAACTAATCAAATAACTCAAAAAGGAAGTGCAAGCACTTCCTTTTTTTCTTGACAAATCGTTGTGCGTGTGATAGAATAATATAATAATATTATTTTCACAGGAGAAACGAAGATGAAAAAAATTCTAACACTTGCATTTATGCTAATGGTGATTGTTTGCCTTTTTGCAGTTAGTGCAAGCGCAACAACAATTGATAAAAACACAACCGTTGCTCTTGACGGCTCATTTACCGATGTAAATGGTAATGCCATATCAAGCGTTCCTCTTTACGATGCGGATGGTGATGCACTCGTTTGGTATCTTGATACAAACAGTAAACTCGTTTCATCAAAGATAGCAAGCCTTGTAACAGTTGATGAAGAGGGCGTAATTTCCTTTACTGATAAGTCCATTTTCTTGGGCTCAAACGCATATAGTTCCGTTATCGTTGTTAACCTTCGTGACAATGTAAAGGTAAGTGGCACAGACATCAATTGGGACGGAAAAATCAAACACTTTGACAGCAACAAGGGAAATAGCAATACTAACGATGTAAGTGTTGACGCATCTGGTTTCCAGTTCGGCTCATACAATGTAACAGGAAAAATCCAGTATTTCTACTTCCCAACAACCGCACAAAGCACAGTTAAGAGAATGTTCCAAGGCACGCCCGTCAAGGTTGTAGACATTGAACCCGGCACACCTATTTCAAAATTCGGATTTTTGACATTCTACGGTGCAAAAAACCTTAAAACTATCTTAATTCCAAACGATATTGAAACATTTGTATCACTTGACGGACAGGGTATGTTTTCTTCTTGCTCGTCCCTTGAAAGCGTAATTTTTGAAGAAAATTCCATACTTCGTGACTTAGGTCATGCTACATTTAGAAATTGCGGTAGCCTTAAAGAACTATATCTTCCAAACTCCGTGATCACAGTAGGTGCGGAATTTGCCCGCGAATCGGGACTTCAAGTAATATCCTTTGGCGCATCGTTTAGTTACTTCACCGCAAGAGGAAATGGAGACCCCGATGCCAATGGTCAACATAAGTGGGTATTTTATGCAACAAATCTCAAAAAGGTGTATATGCCCGTAACCTACCTAATTTTTAGCGACACATATGCTCGTGCCGAGGGAGAGAGCGATTACGACTATTCCGAAAGACTTGACCAATTCGATAAAGTATTTTCAAATTCGGGAAACTCCACAACATTCTTCATAACAGGCACAAAGGAGCAAGTTGAGGCTCTTAAAACAAGAATTGCAAGCACTAACGATAACGAAAAATTAGCAAATTCTCTTAATAAAATCATCTCATATGAGGAATATATTGCATCAGGTTCACCCGAGGGCGCAATGGCAGTTTACGGTTGTAATGTTTGCGACACTTTCTATGATAGTAAGCATGAATTTGATAAGGACTGCACAAGTGCCGATGCTTGTAACCATAAGTGCGGTTTAATCAATACAAAAACCGAAGGTCATAACAATAAAGAAACACTCGAATTTCCAAAAGGTGTTACGGAAGACGGACTTCACTGCGTAGCGTGTCAAAACGACGGTTGCGAAGTCAAGACCGAGAAAACACTAAACCCCGTATTCACAGCAAAAGGCTATTCAACAAACCCTGATAAAAACGCAATCAACGGTGGTTACACAGTAGACCTCACATCACTTGCTCTTTACGAACAATTCATCGGTGAAATCACCTACGGTATCGTAATTGCAAATGCAAATACATTTGGTGAAAACCCACTTTTCAACTC
>JAZNJK010000183.1:0-8028 GCA_045578005.1 Eubacteriales bacterium
AGTTCATTTGAGTTGGCATTGCCATAAAATGTTGTGTCGTGTAGATCTCTTAAATCGTAATCTTTTAAATAGTAAGTCGGATCGTAGCCATGTCGTTCTGTGAGCCAAGGAGTTGGCACAATAATTTGTCTTCCTAAGACCGCTTGGCCTCCGACTTAGTTCATTTGAGTTGGCATTGCCATAAAATGTTGTGTCGTGTAGATCTCTTAAATCGTAATCTTTTAAATAGTGTGCAAAACTTTTCATATTTCCTCCGTGTCAAATAATACCTCTATTTTTGTTGAAATATCTCTTTTATTTACCTTTATTATAGTGTATCATAAAATTGGACGAAAGTCAAATAATACTTTTAAGGAGTTTTTCAAAAATGAAGAGAAAACTAATATTTATGCTCATATTGGTGGCTATGGCTTGCTTGTTCACCTTAAGCGTTAGCGCCGCACCCGAAAAGCCAACTCTTGCTGTTGACTTTGGAGCAGTGCAGGAAATTTCGGGCTTTACGCCCCCAACACAAAAATTTGTGAATACCGATGAAAGAGTAGTTTTGTTTGACGGAGAAAATTACATCACCTACCCAACATACTACATCACATCTGATGTTACAACCTTTAATGAATCTTTTAACTTCAAGGCGCTTAATGACGCAACGGGAAAAAATTATTCATTTACATCAGTCATTCTCGTTGAACTTCCCGAAGGAATAACAGGCTTGTCGTATAGGGCGTTGAAGTCCTGCACAAGTTGTATATACATAAAAGTGCCATCAAGTCTTGAAAGTTGCGATTTTGGTGCATTCTCGTGGAATTCATCTTTTCAAGTTATAGAATTTATGGATGGAAAAACACCAATCGATAGCACTAAATTTGGAACAGAAGTGTTTTCTAACTGCTCAGCCTTAAAGTATATTAGATTTCCAAATAATTTGATAAGTGCCGGCGCTAAAATGTTCCATACATGCACAAGCCTTGAAACGATAGTTCTCGGTGCAAACTTTGAAACATTGCCCACCGGAGGGTCAAACTTCCAATACACTACTGGTGGCGACACACCGCAAGTGATTAACATCTATATATCCACAGCCTTCGGCTCCGACGGACTAAACGACAATATGTTCACTTGGAACTCCAATGCGACGAAGGATGAAAGTGCTAAAATGGTTTTCCACTATGCTGGAACAAAGGCACAGGCAGAAGCATTGCAAAACTTGTCTCTAACCACAAGCAATAACGGAAAAATTTCGTATGCAACCATTCTTTCAAAAGATGAATTTGCCACAATCACCCCTGACCCAAAGAAAAACTACATCGTTTACGGATACGAAAATTGCGATGTATTCTACGACGGTCATAACTATGAGGGCGACGGCGACTGCACACACGGTGTAACCTGCACACAGTGTTTGGATAATATCGAAGGTTTTGCCGACCATGTATATACCGAAACACTCGTATATCCAAACGGATTTGCAGCAAACGGTGTATATAATAAGTATTGCATAAACGCATCCGACTGCGCAGTAGGTCTTGTTGAAAACGGAGAAAAGAAACCCGTATTTACCGCCCTTGAAGATAATGGTTATTCCGTAAACGCATATGGCACAGGAATTGCATTCGGTGGTTTCGTAGTAAATACAGAGGAGTTTAACCTCTATAACGACCTTAACGAAAACGATATCACATTCGGTATCTTCGTAGCCAACCCCAAATATGTTGGTGAAACCTTTATGAAGGACGGAGAAGTAAATGCAACAAGCGGTTTCTTAAAGGTTGATATGACAAGCGATGAATATACAAACATCAAAATTATGCTTGACGGATTTACAGGCAACGCACAAAATCTTGAACTTGTAATTTCTCTCTATGCAATAACAGGCGAAGATGTTGAATATATCCAAAGTGAGCATACCGCATGCGCAAACGCAAAGGTAACAAAATCCGATGCAACACTCTATACAGTAACACTTAACTCCGTTGCAAATAAACCTTATAAAGATAACCTCGATGCACTTCCGGAGTTCGGAAAAGAAGAAAATAATTAATCAAAAATACCGCTTAACGAGTTTAAGCGGTATTTTATATAGTCACAATGCCCAAAAAATCAATTAATATATTGACAAAACTATATTATATGTGTTAAAATTATAGTAACTAAACGATTTTATGCCCTTTATGGCATCACATAAGGAGATATTTATGAAAAAAAGAATATTGTCCCTTTTACTTGCTCTTGTTTTGAGCGTTACAATGCTCGCGCCTGTGCAAGCGGAATCACAAACTAATGTAAAGGTCGAAAATGTTCAAGGCGTTGCTTCACAACTCGTAACTGTAAGTATTAAAGCAGATGCGGACCTTGATGTCAGCGTGTCAAAACTTGTAGTTAAATACGACACTCGCTTGACTCTCGTTAAACTTGAAAACGGTAGCGTATTCTCAACCGTATATAGCAAGGTAACAGGCGAGGAAAATGGAACATTTACATATGTTGCTGACATTGATGTAACAGCCGATAAAAAATCGGTTAAAATGGCAAAAGACAGTGTGATTTTCAAACTCACATTTGAAATCCCCGCAACTGCTAAAACAACTGATGAATTTAATGTATGGATTGATAATCAACTCAGTTCATTCTCCGTAACAACAACTAACGGCACTGAAATCGGTGCTGAGTCAATCCCATGTGTATCAAGTGCAGGACTTATTAGTGTAAAGAGTGGCACTCCTTGTGAAACTCATACATTTGGTGAGCCAACTGTCATTCGTGAACAAAGTTATCTTAGCGGTGGATATTCCTATAAAAAATGTTCTGTGTGCGGAAATGTTGAAAGCACAAGAACATCACCAAAGGTAACAAACGCATTTACCCCACTTGGCACAGCGATTAGATTTGCAGGTAACCCATCGGGTATCGGCGCACACTTCAAAGTTGATGAAACCGCTATCAAGGCAGTAGAAACCGCAGGATATAAAGTAGAAGTTGGTATTGAACTTTCGTTTGGCGATAGAGTAGAAAAACATGTTTTCTATGGCGATAATACTCCATCAAAAAATGCTACAAACTATTCAGACGGTGTAATTTCCGCCGCAATTGAAGGAATTCCAACTCAAAAGAAGGGAACAATTTGCGCTTATCTTATGATAATTGATGAAAGCGGTGCAGGTAGAACCGAAAAGGTTTATACCTCACTCAATGGCAACGAGAGAATATCAATCGTTGATGTTGCTTCCGTTATGAACTTCAATAAATATAGTGAAGCAAGCCGTGATTATCTAAACGCAGTTGTAAACGGATTTATCGAATAATAAAAACAAAAACGGATTTTTAAAAAATCCGTTTTTATTTTATATAAGAATTAAAAAAGGCAGTTTTTAAACTGCCTTTTGTGTTTTATTTGCTTTCGGTAGAATCAAATAGACTTCCGCCCTTTGATACTGACTTGTAGGTGTTAGCAACTTCTTTGATAATATATTGTGTTTCAAGATGTTCGCCAACGAGTTTGTAAAGTGCCTCTTGATAAAGGTCGCTATCAGTAAGGCTCTCATCAACGAATGATGTAGCATATTCAAGCGCCTCTGCCTCGGTAAGTTTTGAACTTGAAGACATATATTGTGCCTTGTAGTTTTCAATAAGTTCCGCTCTTGCAGTAGCAATATCGCTCTCGGTAGGAATGATTTCAAGTTTTTGTGCGTAAGCGTAGTAAGCCATTTCCATCTTCATTGTATACTTGATATAAGCATCACGGGACTCAAATCCGAGATATGTTTTGAGATATGTGTCAAATGCCATACCA
This sequence comes from Eubacteriales bacterium, assembly GCA_045578005.1. Lineage (GTDB taxonomy): Bacteria > Bacillota > Clostridia > Oscillospirales > CAG-272 > RGIG2000. The sequence continues at coordinate 3,788 of JAZNJK010000183.1, forward strand.
TATTGAGCCGCAAAATCAAGTTCCATATCGGCAATAGACTTCTTAATGAGTTTGTATTCTGCCTTAGGATATTCAAGCACAAGGCTCTCGGTAACAAGGAAATCGAGGAGTTGTTGTGAAGCATAACTCTTAATAAGTTCCTTTTCAAACTCTTCAATAGTCTTGTAATCACCCTCATATGTTTCCTTAATGAAGTCAAGATCATACTTAGGTGCAATATAAATTTCCTTTGGTGTAGCCTTGAAAATAACGGTTTTACCTTTAAGGTCCTCTGCGTGGTAATCATCAGGGAATGTAGCCTTAAATTGACCTTCTTCACCAACCCACATACCGATAAGACCGATTTCGAAATCTTTAATAAATGTGCGTGAGCCTACATAAACCTTGCTTGTTCCGCTTCCACCATCAAACTTTTCTTCCTTATTGTTAGCATCAAGTTTGATGTTTCCGTTCTCGTCCATATAGTAACCGGTATAAGTTACATTTACAACATCACCCTCTTTAACTTGAATAGATGAGAACTTGTAGGTGATATAGCAATCTTTACCTGCATAAGGCGCAATCTTATTGTATTGCTCCTCGGTAAGCACATTTTTAAGAGAAGAGAGGTCATCAGGAAGTTTATACATATCAGTATGCTCTTGACCGAGTTTCTTCTTCAAAAACTTTTCTTCAATGCCGGCATTGAATGAACCTGCACCGAGATTTTTAATAAGAATTGTTTCCTTAACATCAGCAGTTGATTCTACATCGGTTGTGAAGAGAATGTTTTCATTTCCGTTTGCATCTTTTGAGGAGTCAATAGTTTTATCGGTATTCCAGAAAAGTTCCTTAATAGTGATAAACATCTTTACATCATCGCCCTGTTGAGCAACATATTTATCACTTGCGGAGTTCAAAATATCGGAGTCGATAGTTGATTGAATGGAATCAAGTTTAATCTCGATTTCCTTATCCTTAACGGTTGGAATTGTGATATACTTGCTCATATCATAATCGTATTTTTGGTCAACGATACAAGATGTAAGAGAAAGTAACATCATAATGGCAAGAGCCAAGCAAATAATTTTCTTTTTCATAAATCTTTTCCTTTTCTTTTATTTATTTGAAACGGCATTATCCGTCTTGTTTAACGAGTATTCATAGAATTTGTATGTTAGCATAAACGCAACATAAGCAAGAGGTAAATAAACGATGATGAGTTCCAAAATGCTCAACATAACGCTTATAATAAAGTCGTTAAAGTAAACTTTTGTCATAACGAAGTCAAGTTCGATAAGTTCAGGCAAAATTCCCGTAAGCACAAACATAATGATGTTTATTACGAAAAGCGCAATGCAAGAAATAATCATCGCTTTTTGAAGTCTGTTGTGCCAACTGATAAACTTCTTAGGTTTGTCTTTGTTGGTTTTAATCACTTTACAAGCGATAAAAGCAACTAAAATCGATGGAAGAACTTGATTGATGATTCCTTGACCCATAGAGTAGTAAACACCCATAAGAGCGGAAGAAAACGCCTCATATCCTTCCACAACTACATCGTATCCGATTTTTGCATAAATGTTCCAAGCAACAGATTGATAAATAAAGTAAGGAACAAACGCACCGAATGCGATAAGGAGCGACATAACCCCCTCATAGAAGCCAAATTTGAAGAATGCATATATCACGGTAGCATAGCCGACAAACATTGATACAGCATTAAAGAAATCCGTTGCATATCCGAGGAACAGAAGTAGTGAGTGACCATCATCAATATTAAGCGAAACCGCAAAATAAGTAATAGCAATCGCAAGAGAAACAAGCGAAGAGCCAATCACGGCAACGGATGCATTAATAAAAAATCTTTTTTTCATAAAGCACCTACCTTGTAAATTACTTTACCATTTTAACATATATTTATAAAAAAATAAAGACAAATATTAAAAAAAGTTTGAAAAAAGCGCAAAATTCAGAAAACCGTCACATAAGATAATAAAAAACACCTCATTTTCACTTAAAATCCATAGATTATTCATAAATTTGCGGATTTTCATCCCATTAAATGAACAAGGAGAAAATTATGACCTTCAAAAATGAACTTGATTATGAAAAAATGATGAGCGAAATCTACGAAATGACAAAAAAACACCCATGCATAAAACTCTCATACATAGGAAACACAATCCTCTCTCGCCCAATTCCGCTTTTGACAATAGGCAATAAAAACGCAAAAGGGGCAGTCCTCTATGTAGCCACACATCATGCCACCGAAAACCTATGCACAAATGTCCTTCTCGAATTTGCAAACGAATATGCCACCGCCGTTGAACAAAATAGGCGCGTTTGCCAAATCAATTCACCCCTTCTTTACGACACAAGAATAATTTACATAGTCCCAATGCTCAACCCCGACGGAGTGGAATACCGCCTTCACGGAATAGATAACCAAAACCCACTTTTTGAAAGAATAGAGAAAATAACAAATGGTGATTTCTCAACTTGGAACGCAAACGCAAGAGGTGTTGACCTAAACCATAACTACGACGCATATTTTAATGAGTATAAAGAGATTGAAAAAGCCAAAGAAATCACACAGGGTGCGACCAAATACAGCGGAGAGAGTCCGGAAAGCGAACCCGAAACAAAAGCACTTTGCACCTTTATAAGATACCATGCCGATAAACTCAAAGGAGTAATTTCCTTGCACTCCCAAGGCGAGGAATTTTATTACACATCTCGGGGAATGTGTCCGAAAAAGAGCGAATTTGTCGCTCGCTTTGTAGCACGAATGACAGGTTATATCCCCGCTTGTCCAAGCGATAGTGCTGAGTATGGCGGACTCACCGATTGGCTAATCAAAGAAATGGATATCCCTGCCTTCACGATAGAGTGCGGAAAAGGCAAAAACCCCCTACCTGTGTCGCAAATTCCGTCAATTTATGTCCATATGCACGACCTTCTTTTTTCTTTCCCAATCCTTTTATAAGTATGCCTGACGGGAATACAATTAAAACCACACTTAATGCCGTAAATACACGGTTTAAGGCTGGTTCATTCCGCTCCCGTCAGGCATGCCGATTGCACAACAAACATATAAAGTGTCCGTAGGACTATCAAGCGCAAATCACATATCAATTTCAAAAAACCGAATCCATTTGCAATATTTTATAGTTTTTATATAAATAATCAAAATTCACTTGACATTTTCTTTTCTATATGCTATAATATAAAACGCTTTATCAAATTAAAGCGATAAAGTAATATCATTTCAAAGGAGAAAAGAAAAATGAAAAAAATACTTTCATTAGTATTGGCAATCGTTATGGTTGCAACAATGGCAATCGCATTCACATCATGCGGTAAAAAGACCGACTGGGAGAAAATCGAGGAAAAGGGCGAATTCGTTTGTGGAATTACAATCTATGAGCCAATGAACTACTATTCAGACCCAACCGACACAACAACCCTTACAGGCTTTGATACCGAGCTTGCAACGCTCGTAGCACAAAAACTTGGCGTAAATGTAAAGTTTCAGGTAATCGAGTGGGGCAACAAGTATGTTGAGCTTAACACCAATGTAATTGACTGCATCTGGAACGGCTTTACATCAAACTCCAAGGACGACGACGGAATTGAAAGAAGCGAAAAGGTTGATTTCAGCCACGCATATCTTGACAATAAGCAATGCGTAGTTATCAACACAACAAAAATTTCACTTGATTCAATCAAGTCAGCAGCTGACCTCGCAGGCAAGAAGGCAACAGCCGAGGACGGTAGCGCAGGCGCAACCTTCGCAAAGAGCGTAACAACAGTTGACCTCATTTCAAAGTCAAGCCAAATGGACACATTTATCGAGCTTAACAACAAGACTGTTGATTTTGCAGTAATCGACCTTCTCTTGGCTGAAAAGATCGTAGGAAACGGCGACTTCAAGGATCTCGCAATCGTTGAAACCATCAACATTGACCCTGAGGTTTACTCAATCGGATGCAGAAAGGACAGCGACTTCGACGAAAAGATTAACGAGGCACTTGTTGAACTTCTTAACGAGGGTAAGGTTGAGGAACTCGCAGCAAAGTATGAGGTTCGTGTAACTGATTCCTTTATGGCTCTTAAGACTGCAAAATAATTCATAGCATAATAAAATTAAGGAAACAAAATCATAATGACTTTTTGGCAAGTAACACTAAGGCTTCTTGATGGCTTTGGAATGACATGCTCAATCTTTGCGCTAACCCTTGTGTTAGCGCTTCCCTTGG